>JANMDL010000466.1:0-5102 GCA_031376295.1 Chitinophagales bacterium | reverse complement strand
TGAAGAAGAGGCTTTTCTTAATACCTACCTGGCACTGGAAAAAAACAGGTTTGAAGACAAGTTTGATTACAGCATTGTTATAAATAAAAAAATACTGAAAGATGAGATTTTTTTGCCCCCTATGCTGCTGCAGCCTTTTATCGAAAACAGCATACGGCATGGCATAAGGCTTAAACAAAACGGCAAAGGGTTTATTGATATTAACATTTCTTTGGGTGTAAATCATTTAATTTGTACTATTATTGACAATGGTGCAGGCCGTGCTGCGGCTGAGGCTTTTAAAAGCAGCCAGCACATCGAATATCAATCCAGAGGTATGCAACTAACTGGCCAGCGAATAGATTTATTGAATAAAAATACAAGGCAGCCCATTTCGTTAAAGGTAGAAGACTACACAGATAATGATACGGACTGCGGTACAAAAGTAACAATTAGTTTACCTTTACAAAGTACCGGGCTAAAAGAATAACTAAGCATGATGCGGGCACTAATTATTGATGACGAACCAAAAAATGTAAGAATCTTAAAAAGACTGCTGGACGATTACTGCCCCCAGATTGAAGTTGCCGGTGAGGCAGGTGATGCCAGAACAGCATTTACCACCATCAGGGAAATGAAACCGGATATCGTTTTTCTTGATATAGAAATGCCTTATGGCAACGCTTTTGACCTGCTGGACAAACTGCTGCCTGTTGACTTTGAAATCATTTTCATTACTGCATTTGATGATTATACCCTAAAAGCTTTTAAGTACAGCGCACTGGATTACCTGCTTAAACCGGTTGATATTGATGAACTGAAAGCTGCTGTAAAAAAAGCAGCAGAAAAAATAGCCGGCAAAAACATCAACCTGCAGTTGGGCAACCTGCTGAGCAACCTTAAAAACAACCAGGCAACACTGCAAAAAATAGCTTTGCCTTCTGCTGATGGTATTATTTTTATTAATGTAGAAGAAATTATACGCTGTGAAGCCAGTGGAAACTATACCCTTATATTTGCTGATTCAAAAGAAAAGATAACAGCCTCAAAAACCATCAAAGACTACGAAGAGCTGCTACCCCCAAGCATTTTCTGCCGGATACACAATTCGCATATCATTAACCTGAACCGTATAAAAAAATACCACAGGGGCCGCGGTGGCTTTGTGGTGATGGACGATGGCACCAGTATTGAAGTGGCCAGCCGCCGCCGGGATGAATTCCTGGCAAAATTCGGCCAGTAGCTTACACGGTTTCCCCCATATTTTACACGCTTACAACTAAATAGTGCATATCCGTAAAACAACTGTTTTTTATTACCGGTATACCTGTTACTTTGTACTACTAGTACGTTTTTAATACCACCCACATTAATTGGAATCATTAACCCTGCTGAAACAACTAACTAAAGTTATTTTGATCCGTACCCTTGTAACAAAAAAAGCTACCCTTGTGGTAGCTTTTTACATTTGTTTAGCCAGATACATTATTGCTGCATTCCACTCATGCCATTTTGCATACCTTCAGCTTCGCCACGCAGGTTTTTACGTTTAAACAGGGATATATCAAATTTACCAAAGCGCCAGTTAAAATTCAGCCTTACCACCTGCGGATCCCGGCGGCGTTGGTTATCCTGTACAAAATAAATTGATTCTGAATGTGTGGCACTCAGTTTTGTTCTGAAAATATCATTTACCTGCAGCGTTAAAGATGCGGCATTGTTCTTTAAAAATTCCTTCCTGATAGAAAAATCAACACCATACTGTGGTTTGATATATCCCTGGGCCGATGCGGGCTGTTGCCCAAAACCACCACCACCACCGCCAAACATACCGCCACCACCACCACGACCACCACCGCCGCCGCCACTGCTGCTCGGTGGCAACAGGGTTTTTGCGGTATAGTCGCCAGAAAGCTGAATAGAGTAATTTTTGGGCAGCTTAAAGTTGTTGTTGATTTTTACAAAGAAACTTAAAAGGCTGCTGTTAACTGCCCCAGAAATATTACCCGCTTTTAAGGCTGCATTAAACAGGTTTACATTGGTGGTTAAATCCCACCATTTGGCAATTTTATTTTTACCAGTAAGCTCCAGCCCAAGTGTGAAACTCCGGTTGGCATTGGCATAAGTATTAATAATAACACTGTCCGCCTTGGCAGGATTAGGATTACCAGTTTTATACTGGTTTCTTGTTATTAAATTATCCGTATTGCGCATATAGCCAGTTAACAGAAAGCTATTATTATTACTGCCATACTGGTTTTGATAAGAAAGCTCTACCAGGTTGGTGAACTCCGGTATCAGCCCCGGATTACCTTGTGAAAGATTCAATGAATCAGTAAAATCAACAAATGGAATCAACTGAAAAAAGTTGGGTCTGTTTATCTTACGGGAATAATTCAACTGCATATCCTGCTTGTCGGCAATTTTATAGGTAAAAAATGCACTGGGAAAAAAACTAAGTGGGAATTTATTGCTGAATTTCGCTTTGGTAGTGGTTAATTCACCCGTATACTGAGAACTTTCGGCCCGCAGGCCTAATTGGTATGTAAATTTTTTAAGCTGCTGCGACCATGTTGTATACCCGGCAAATACCTGATCATTAAACTGGTAGCGGTTATTTACTCCGGGTATCAGTAACAGCACTCCCGACGGACTCATAAAATAATTATCGTTAAAACTTGTAAAATCCCTGATGGCAGCCCTTACGCCCATTTCCACTTTTTTAGTGCTTGTAATGGGATTTACGTAATCTGTTTGCACGGTAAGAAACTTTGAGGTTCCCCCACCCTTTGACTGCTCAGTAAACAGCGGCGTTTTTACACCACTGTTTGAATTGGTGTATTGTGTAAGAAAATCGCCGGTATTGTCATTTTTGCTGTAATTAAAATTAGCATCCGCTGTCCATTCTTTCCCGCTTTTGGCAAAGTTGTGTTTAAAGCCAAGGCTGCTGCCGTAATTCCTGAAATTCCCAATATTATCACTTTTACGAAAACCTGTTTCGGAGCTGGGATTAATCGCCCTTACCGTATCTTTTGTAATATCAATAGCATCTTCCGTTGCAAAGCGCCCCCTCACAATATTACCGCCGATAGTGATGGTATTTCTGTTATCAATAAAATAATCCATTCCCAGCCTGCCAAAGGCAAAAAAACCTTTGCTGATGGGGCCGTTATCCTGCTGCAGATTGGCTACCCCATTGCTCAAAAAATCTGTACGCAATGTGTTGACAGTACTGATGGATTTACGCATACCCAACTGGGCATTTGCAAATACATTCACCTTACCCTGCTTTACGTTAATATCACCACCAAGGCTTGGCCTGGCCCTGCTGTCAATTCCAGCCCTTATGCTGCCGTTATAGCCTGCTTTGCGGTTCTTTTTCAAAACGATGTTCAAAATACCTGAACCACCACCACTGGCATCAAATTTTGCTGAAGGATTGGTGATAATTTCTACAGTAGCGATTGCATCTGCCGGAATCTGGTCGAGTGTAAGCGTTGAAGGTCTGCCATCCACAAATATCTGGGGTGCTGCATTACGCAGGGTTACATTACCGTCAATATCCACATTCACAGAGGGTACATTCTTCATCACATCCACAGCGGTACCACCAATACTGTTCAGATTTTTTTCTACATTAAATACTTTTCTGTCAATGTTCATAGTAAGCAGCCCTTTTGTAGCGGTAACTGTTACACCCTGCAACTGCTGCTCATCTACCTCCAGCCTGATATTACCAAGATCCTTATCCACCCCATTCATCATGCTGCTCATACCGCCACCGCCGCTCATGTTCATTTCAAATACAGCTTTCTGCTCCACGGGCTTATACCCCATGGCCGTAATTTTTAATTTGTAAATAGACAGTACCCCCAGGTTTTCAAGGCTGAACTCCCCTTTTTTATTGGTAAGCATGCCGGAAACCACCACTTCCCTCCTTTTTTTTGTAGCAGAATCAAGTTTGTTTTGTGTCAATTGTACCGATGCAGCTTCAATTGCCTTGCCATTTGCATCCACCACCTTACCATAAAAATGGCCAATATTCATGTTCTGTCCACCTCCACCCGGGAACTGTGCCTGCAATTTTGCAGTTGCTGTAACCAGTAAAAAAAACAGGACAGACCTAATTACTTTATTCATTTTTTTTATATTCAATCCAGATAATAACCAAAATTGGCCCTAAAAGTTTAATTAACAGGGGTTTAACGGGATGAGTGGTTGTATACCTGTGGGAAAACAGCGGAGCAGTGCCTGCTCAGGCAGTTAATACCGAAAACAGTACCTGCACAAGGCCAATAAGGAAACCAAAGAAGCCACCTACTATTTCCAGGAACTGAAATTCTTTTTTGGTAATCTGCCCAAGTATGTCCTCTAATTTTTCTGATGAAAAGCCAGCAACTTTTTCTGTAATGATCTTTTCCAGGTCAAGGTCGTGCTGTAATTCATTCATATAATTCTTCATCAACACAGGAAAAAGGCTTTCCAATTCAGTTAAAAAAGCATCTTTAAGCTGGTTAATGGTTTTATCGCCGATAAACATGGATATAACCGGGAATACCTTTGTCAATTTTTCCCTGAGAAATGTATCAATATGCTTTTCTATTTCAGGCTTCAGCTTCTGCAGGTTTTCGGGGCTGGTTACTTTGGCTTCAATTTCGGCAAACGACAACAGTTCATTGCTTACTACCTGGCCTAGTTTTTTGGCTATTTCCATCTGGTTTTTCGGGAAAATTCCCTGTATGGTCAATCCGAAAATTTTTACAGGCCTGCGTGGATGAAACAACATCTTAATAGCTATCCAGGTGGTTATCCAGCCGGTAAAGGCTGATAATAAAACGGGTATAACATAGCTTGTCCAGTGCATATTTTTTATTTGTTTGCAAATAACGTAAAATAAAAAGCCGCTCCAAAATGTATTTTTTTTGCCCGTAGCCGGTTTTTTATCTAATTTTGCCGTCCGCTAAACGGTAGTCGTAGCTCAGTTGGTTAGAGCATCAGATTGTGATTCTGAGGGTCGGGGGTTCGAGCCCCCTCGATTACCCACTTTTAAAAAAGCTTACTGTTTACAGTAGGCTTTTTTAATGAGGAACGATTGAAAGGACGTTATTATGACAAAACCGGGG
>JANMDL010000152.1:0-3536 GCA_031376295.1 Chitinophagales bacterium | reverse complement strand
GTTTTTGCCACTGCCAACTCCAATGGAGCAGTAGCCTATCCGGCAAACAGTAATCCGGGTATACTCGCAGTGGGTGCTATGAGTCCCTGCGGCGAAAGAAAAAACCCCGCTTCCTGTGATGGTGAAAATTTCTGGGGCAGTAATTTTGGCGCTCAACTGGATGTGGTGGCACCGGGTGTGCTGATACCAACTACCGACAGGCAGGGCGCAAACGGATATACTGGTACTGATTATACCCTCACTTTTAATGGCACTTCATCAGCCTGCCCGCATGTGGCCGGTTTGGCTGCATTGGTGCTCAGCGTTAATCCAAACCTGTCAGCTGCACAGGTAAATAACATCATTGAGCAATCGGCACAAAAAGTACGCCCCGATCTTTATGCTTATGCCAACACCGGTGGCCGACCCAACGGTACCTGGAACAACCAAACGGGGTACGGGCTTATCAATGCGCAGCAGGCGGTAATACTGGCAGGTGGCAACAATTGCCCGGCCGATATTGCGGTAACAGCTAATGTTGCGGCGCCCAATACCGACAACCGACAGGCATCCAACTCCATTACAGCCACCAACATTATTGCCAATGGTGCCAGGGGGATTTATCATGGTGGCGGTTTTGTGTTGCTTAACCCGGGTTTTTCAGCCGAGCCAGGCAGCGGGTTGAACGCATATATTGAGGGATGCAGCGGTAATTTTGTGTACAGGCCCGCAGCAGCAGGGGAACCAATCACCTACTCCTATCGCAACAATGGTACAGATGAAAGTATTAACACACAGGCAAGCCGGATAAAAAAAGCAGGGCTTGTGGCCACACCAAATCCTTTCACCAATAAGTTGATTATTAATTATACAATCGCTGCAGGAGACACAAAGGCATTTATGGAACTGTTTACACCCCAGGGTACAAGGATAGCTGTGCTGCTGCAAAACAATAATGCAGCAACCGGTACTTATTACACCTCATATGATGCAGGCGTACTGCCATCAGGCACCTACCTGGTTGTACTCACCACCAATACAGGCAAGCAAACCATAAGGGTGGTAAAAAAATAATAAACACAAGCCAATAAGCTATTGAAATACCAAATATGCAGTTGATATGAAGGAAGTTGTTCACAAGGGCAACTTCTTTCATTTTTACTATTTTGTTAATTCATTAATTTATATTAAACTGATTTTGATACTGCACACTCATAACCTGTAATGCACAACATCAGCTAAAACCCTTAATTTTAAATTTAAAATCGCCCAACAGGCAACCATTATCCTCAACCAGCCGTTATAATAAAAAGCGCTCTAAACAATATGAATCAAACAGGGTTATACAAACAGGATACCGGGGCAGAAGAATACGTTTTACACAGCGAAACAGACCTGTACACCCTTATCCGTAAAAAAATGCTTAACCCCGGCAACAGCAATGTGGTAAGCATCCTGAATGATTGGCCGGTAAATAAATTTGTAAACCGCATATTAAAACGAATGGCAGACATTACAGTTTCCCTGCTTGCCATTGTTTTTATCCTTTCCTGGCTCACTCCCATCCTTGCATTAATTATTAAGCTCAGTTCCAAAGGGCCGGTATTTTTTTTTCAGAAAAGAAACATGCGGCATGGCAGGATATTTACCTGTATCAAATTCAGAACCATGCTGGTAAATGACGATGCCGATATACTGCCCGCTGCCGAAAACGACAGCCGCATTACCCGGGTGGGCAGGTTTTTGCGTGACCATTATATTGATGAGTTGCCACAGTTTATTAATGTACTGCTGGGTCAGATGTCGGTAATTGGCCCCAGGCCCCATATGCTGGCCGATAACCTGCTTTTTTCTGAACGCATCAGTTATTACAACGAACGGCACAAAGCCAAACCCGGCATTACCGGCCTGGCACAGGTAATGGGCTTTACCGGCACTGCCAAAAACTTTCAGGATCTTACCGCACGCATCAATACTGATATTTACTACCTTCGGCACTGGTCGGCAAAAATGGACTGCATCATACTGCTGCGTACGGTGCTGAAATTTTTTGGCCGCTGAACCCCGCCATCAACAGGTATTGAAACAACTGCTCACAAATATAAAAGCCATCCTCACAGCCGGAGAAAAAAAAACTGCGTATCGCCTTATTGCAGCCGATGCGCTGATAAGCCTTGCCGATATAGCCGCCATTGCTGCCCTGCTGCTGATTATTGGCAATTATACAGGGCAGTCAACACATATTTTTCCCCGGATACAGCAGCATATTGAAATATCCACACTGGTTTTCTTCCTCCTCTTTACCCTCAAAAATGGGCTGGCTTTTATTGTACGAAAAAAACAGGTGCTGTTCAGTTATGAAGTTGCAGCAAGGCTGTCACGCAAAAAAATGCTGCAATACCTGCAGGGGCATTACCGGCAGTACAGCACAGCAGATTCATCTGTACACATCAAACAAATAAGCCAGGCGCCGGTAGAGTTTGCTCATTACGTATTGGGTGGCATACAGCAAATGGCCGCACAAATCATACTCGCAGCCATTGCCATCAGTGCCATCACCTGGTACAGCCCCGGGTTGTTTGTACTGGTACTCATCATCCTTTTACCCGCAGGCATACTGGCAGCAAGGCTGATAAAAAAGAAAATACAGGAGGCCCGTTTTCATACTAAAATCAGCAGTGAAAAATCGCTGCAGCACCTGCAGGAGGCATTGGCATGTTTTACCGAAAGCAAGGTATATAAACTGCAGCATTTTTTTACCAACCGCTATGCCACATGGCAGCAGCAACTGAACAGCCAATTGAGCGGGCTGCAGGTAATACAACTGCTGCCGGCAAGGTTGATAGAAGTATTTGCCATTGGTGGTATTTTAATACTGATTATTGCAGGCAACTACAATCATACAGGAGGTACAGATATACTCACCATTGGAGCTTTTATGGCAGCAGCCTACCGCATTATGCCTGCGCTGGTAAGCATCATCAACCACCGGGCACAGGTGCAGGCCTATATGCACACATTGCCCGGCCTGCTGCAGGCTGATGACACTGCCACCAGCAACAACGCTTTTAACACAGGTAAACCAGGTATTCATTTCAGCAATGTTTCTTTTTGGCACGATGAGAAGCTGGTAATTGATACACTTTCATTTGATATTAAACCCGGTGAAATGATTGGTTTATCCGGCCCTTCGGGTGCAGGCAAAACCACGGTTATCAATCTTATACTTGGCATTTTGCAACCAGCACAGGGCAAGGTGGAGGTAAATACAGGAAATGGCGGCATTGCCTGTGTGATACAGCATCCTTTTATACTGCACGACACCCTGCTGCGCAATATTGCATTGGGTAAGGATACTGCGGGGCGGGTACATCTGGATTATGTAATTGAAATAGCAGGACTTACCAGCTTTGCTGCATCACTGCCAAATGGTGTGCAAACTACTATTACCGGCCAGGGAAAAAATATCAGTGGCGGACAAATACAACGCATCGCTATAGCCAGGGCCCTTTACCGCAATGTTGATATGCTGGTGCTGGATGAACCGTTTAATGAAT
>JANMDL010000388.1:0-6106 GCA_031376295.1 Chitinophagales bacterium | reverse complement strand
GCCCAATGTGCAGGTCAGTTCTTACTGCAGTTTTACACCCGGCGGTAAATACAATATCATACAGGGCGCTGTGCGGTTTGATACCGATGGTAATGGATGCGACGCTGCCGATATGGCTTTGCATAATATTAAAATGAAATTGAGTGATGCGGCTTCCAGCTCTTATACTACCACCCAAAGTAATGGTCACTACCAGTTTTACACCGGTGCAGGTAATTTCAATGTTGCCCCGCAACCGGAGAATCCTTATTTTATGTTTACACCTCCGTCTGCTTCCGTAAATTTTCCTGCGGCTGATAGTTCGGTAGCCATAAGGAATTTTTGCCTGGTTAATAATGGCACTTATAACGATCTTGAAATTACCATTGCACCCCGTGGCAGGCCCAGGCCGGGCTTTCCCATGCAATACCAGGTTATTTATGCCAATAAGGGTACAGAAACACTAAGCGGCCGGGTTGAATTTGAATATGACCAGAACCTGATGAGTTTGACCAGCGCATTGCCTGCCACCGACAGCCAGTTTACCAACCGCCTGTATTGGAACTATACCAACCTGCAGCCTTTTCAAACAAAAACCATCAATCTTTCTTTTACACTTGCAGCTCCCCCGGTTAACAATATAGGGGATGTGCTTACTGTTGCTGCCAATATCACCCCTGTTGATGGGGATGAAACAACCGGCAATAACAAGTTTACGCTGGAGCAGGTGCTTACGGGCCCTTTTGACCCCAATGATAAGGACTGTTTGCAGGGCCGTACCATCAGTGTAAGTAAGGTGGGCGATTATGTGCATTACCTGGTGCGTTTTCAAAACCTGGGTACTGATACTGCCGATAATATTGTGGTGAGGGATACACTTGCCGGCAATTTTGACTGGAACAGGGTGGAGCTTATAAAAACCAGCCACCCCTGTACCCTGCGCCAAACCAAGGGTAATATACTGGAGTTTATTTTTAAAGATATACTGCTGCCGGCTAAAATACAGAATGAGCCCGCCAGCAATGGATATGTATTGTTTAAGGTAAAATCAAAAAGCACATTGGTTGCCGGCGATTCCCTGGTAAATAATGCAGCCATTTATTTTGATTACAACCCCCCGGTAATCACCAATAAGGCCATTACAAAGTATGTGAATGGCATTACCGTAAACCTTGGCAACGATATTTCTATCTGCGGTACTGTTGCCACCATCAATGCGGGCAATGCAGGCGCATCATTTTTATGGAGCACGGGTGCTTCTTCACAAACCATCAGTGTAAGCAGCAGTGGCACTTACTGGGTTAGGGTAACCAACAGCTATGGTTTTTCTGCCAGCGATACGATACAGGTAACATTGAAGCCATCGCCGGTGGTAAACCTTGGTGCGGATATTACTCAATGCGGCGGAAGTGCTGTACTTAACGCTGGCAATGCGGGGAGTACTTATTTGTGGAGCAATGGTTCCACCACACAAAATATTACTGTAACTGCTTCGGGCACGTACGGTGTAAAAGTGACTAATACCAATGGTTGCACTAAATCAGATACCATACAGGTTACTATCAATGCTTTACCAACTGTAAATCTTGGTGCAGACATAACGCAATGTGGCGGAACAGTAACATTAAGCGCAACCAACCCCGGCAGCAGTTATTTGTGGAGCAATGGGGCTGCCACTCAAAGTATTAGTGTGGCTTTATCCGGCACATACAGTGTAAAAGTTACCAATGCCAACGGCTGTTTTAAATCAGATACTATATTGGTAACCATCAATGCACTTCCTGTTGTAAACCTTGGCAGGGATAGCAGTATCTGCACCGGCAGCAGTCTTGTACTGGATGCAGGTAATACAGGTGCAGCTTATCTGTGGAATAATGGCAGCACAGCACGGACGCTGAGTGTATCGCAGGGTGGCAGTTATAGTGTAAGGGTAACAACCAATACGGGTTGCAGCAGGGCCGATACTATACAATTGATACAGCGGGCTTTGCCGGTATTGCAATTCAATCTGCCGGATACTATTTATGCCAATGACACTCCATTGCAGCTCTATGCAAATCCTGCTGGCGGACTTTTCAGTGGCACGGGAGTATCAAACGGAAGATTTAATCCTGCAACAGCAGGTATGGGCAAGCACACTATCCGCTACAGCTATACCGATGCTTATGGTTGCAACAATACTACCTCGGCAACAGTATTTGTAAATGCACCGGCCACAACGGTAAATATTTTCCCCAACCCCAACCGGGGTAGTTTTTATGTGGCAATGACAAGAAGCCTGCGCAATACCTCACTCACCATCGTAACGCCTTCGGGCCAGGTGGTGGGCAGGTACACATTGAACAGCTTATTACAAAACATCCGGCTTACGCTGCAACCGGGGCTGTATTACCTCAAATTCAGCAATACCGGCCTTGCCGAAACTAGGCGTATGATGGTGTGGTAAATTATACCATTTATACTTCAATGTCATTAAGTTAAGAATTTCAGCAACCCCGCAAGGGGTGAAAGGATTATAGAAAGCAAGTAAAATGAGGGCAAAACCCCGGAGGGGTGATAGAAACAGGGCAAGCCGGACGTTAACTTAACGACATTGATTTATACCTTAAGTTTAAATCGATATGATTTTGGTATAATATCAGAGCTGTTACTCTGATCATGGGTGAAACCTTTTGACCGGTAGACATTCAATTGCAAATAAGGGTAAAAGACCATTTTTAATGTCTCATCGGTATAATATTGCAGCCATTAAACCCTTTGCAGGCTTATGTTTTAAGCTGCGGCGGCCATTTTTTTGAAAGATAAAACTGATTTTTTTTGGATGAAACTCCCTGTAAACGTACTTTTGCAGCGGAGAGCTGGCAGAGTGGTCGATTGCGGCAGTCTTGAAAACTGTTGACTGTTACAGGTCCTGGGGTTCGAATCCCTAGCTCTCCGCTAAAGGTCTTTTGGGCCTTTTTTTTGTTTTAGTGCAACTATGCTTTGCTGGCCTGCTACGCTCAATTGCTTAGCTGTTAGCTGCCATTGCGGCAGTGTTAGCTGTAATTGTTTTACTGCTGCTTTGGATTGCTGCCCTGTAATTGTCAATTGTTTTACTGCTGCTTTCAATTGTTGCCCTGCAATTTTCTGTTGTCAGCCTGCAATGCTCAATTGCTTAGCTGTAAATATGTTTTGCGGGCCTGCCACGTTCAATTGCTTTGCTGTAAGCTGCCATTGCAGCAGTGTAAGCAGCCATTGTTTTACTGTAAATATGCTTTGCAGGGCTGTTACTTGCCAATGTATTACTGCCAGGGGCTTTTGCAGTGCTGCAAGTATGCTTTGCTTTGCTGTAAACAGGCGTTGTATAGCTGCAGCCAGTCTGAGGCAAGCAAAATGGCGGCCATTTCGGGTCAGCCAACCAGCGGCATGCAAAATGGTGAGTATTTGATAAGGCTGCTTTTTTGACCTCACCTGCGATGCTTTGATCGCAATCTGCGACCCGGCCCTCTCCAGCGGCTACGACTTACCCAAATTTTAGGGTAGTGGAAATCAAAGCATGCTGCCACTATAACCTTTACTGACTGTAGCTATTGGCAAATACTGCCCCGTCTTGTCATGCCGACGTGGGGCGCATCTACACCAATGCTTTGCTTACTGCTGCCCGGTGGTGTAGATGCCTCGCTATCGCAATCGGCATGACAAGACGGGGGGTATGCCCAATAGGAAACCATAAAATTGGCGATGAAGGCCCTCCAATTGTTGTAAAAGAGCAGTGCTGCCAGCAGATGAAAAATTTGGGTAACTATAAACTCCAGCGGAGAAGGTGTTGCGACGATTGAAGCGAAGCCTTCGCTTTGGTCTTCTTTTCGGTCTTCGCTGTTGCCTCAAACGCTTCGGTCTGAGCAAGACCAAAGCGTCTTGCCTTCTCTTTTGGAGAAGGCTTTTAGCACAGAGCGAAGCCTCAGTGGATAGGGTTGAGGTCTGATACCCTCAATAAAAAACCAGCCCGAAGGCTGGCACATCATTAATCGTTGTATCTATAATCAATTGCTGGTTTTGGGCAGCAGCCCGGGCAGCACTTCCACCAGTTCACCCGCCAGGCGGTAAAACAGCAGCATATTGCTGCGCTCGTGGCCATCCCAGTCGTCGGCACCGGGGCCGCTCATACAGGTACTCAGCAATTGCCAAAGGGCTTCCTTGGCTACATCGGGCGGATAAAACAAAATAAAATTGCGGATAACCTCTGCAGCGTGAAGTGCTGCGGCCTCTGTGGGCCCACTGGGGCCTGTGGCCAAACTACTGTTGTTCGTTTGACCACTGTTTTTTTTACGACTTGACATTTTGTAAAAGATGTTTAAATAAAATGGACAGGTCACCGTCAAGTCGTCTATTGCGTAGCAACAGAAGCACCTTCGGGACTTTCACCCGTATGCCTGCCCAAAAAGATAAATGTAGCTTTTGTTAAAAAGAACTACGCATGTATATAAAAACGACTTGACAACATAAAGGTAAAACTATTTTGTATTTGAACCACCATTAGCCGCTAAAAAATTTGCATTGTATAAAAATATTTGTACCTTGTTATTGTTGCCGCCTAAACCAGTAGTTGCGATAGCCTTAAATACCAATATTCCAATGTAATTTTTTGAGGGTGAGAAAGGGTGTTTGCTGCCCTTGTTGGTGTTCGTGCCGATGGCCATGCAGTAAGGCTATCACCAACAAGCCTTTATTAGATAGAAGTTTTCTTTGATACTGCAACCAAATCGTTGTTGGTGAAAAGACACAACAACGGCGAAGAGTGATCCGGAGACCAAAGCGGATATGGGGAGGAGGGTAAAGAAATTGAAGTGCAAGAATTATCTCTCTCCACTGTGTCACGCTGGTTGATTTTGCTCTGTGTAAGTGTATGCTGGCGGAGGAATATTGGTAAACTGTTTTTTTAATTCACAATAAATCTAAGAAAATGACAGACAAAACAAATGGCTATCAAAAAGGGCAGCAATGCCCTGGTTGTTCAAAAGGCATTGTTATTATAAGGGTTATAACAGGGCCAAATAATAGTATTGTAGCAAAATATGCTTGTTGCAGCAGGTGCAGTTGGGCAACATACAGGTTGTAGTAAAAAAATCATAGACTCTCCGTAGCGCCGGGGCCTTAATAGCGTGGCTTTGAGTGCCTGCATGTAACCCCGGCGCCGAAAAGCAGCACCGCCTGCAGAACATAACCAGCAGGGTCTCGCCGAAAAGCTTAATATGTTGGCAGTTATCCGGGCGAAGACCCCGCCGGAAAAAACAGAAAAATATGGAACCGATTTTTAGATGTGGAACCAGGAAAGCAATTGACGAATTGGCAAAAGAACTCAATCTTCCACATGAGGTATGGATGCAAGATTGGCCATATGAGGTATTGAATCCTGCGGACATAGAAAAGTATATTGATTATTACAAATTGATAGCTGATGAAGACAAGAAATTTGTTTTAATGCAAGGCCTTATTCATGCTACCGAAGACCAGGCAAACAGTGAACTGTTTATTAAGTATTGGAATACAATTAAACCAGCATTAGAACAGGACTTTACTATTCATGAATATACAATACATTATTGGTCTTGCTTTGACAATGAAGATGCTCAGGATTTTTGGAAAATTTCAGTATTAATGCGGCAGCTTTGGGCTGAAAAAATAAAAAAGGGAGCGTAGTCTAAGCTGTGCTGGTTTGTGCATTGCTTACCGCCGGGATGTTCCTATCCCGCCGTTTTCTTCATAGCGTGGGTTTGAGTGCCTGCATGAGCCTCCCGGCGCCGAAAAGCAGCACCGCCTGCGGAACATAACCGGCAGGGTCTCGCCGAAACGCTTAACAGGTTGGCAGTTATCCGGGCGAAGACTCCGCCGGAACAACAAAAAGGCTATTCACATAAAGTGTATATTTGGTGAGCAGCGGGAGTTTATCATAAACTTCCGTTGGCTGATATAGAAATGCGATACTCCCTGCTCCTCATATCAATTTTGATGTTTTCTTGTAGCCAATTTGTACAAGAGAATATAGATTGTAATCAAACTGATTCAGAAATTATTGCCGCCACAACTTCGAAATATGAAGTAAATTTGGAGTTTCAATCGTGTCCATTTGATGTGGTCGATTATTATT
>JANMDL010000379.1:0-4335 GCA_031376295.1 Chitinophagales bacterium | reverse complement strand
CTACGGTTTGAGCAACAAAGTTTTGCAACATGGCAATTACTTCCATATTTTTTTCCAGCCCGTTTTGTTCGTTTATGCCCATGCGTTGCTTACTGAGTATGTGAAAAAATACGGGGTAAAGATATGGTATGCACAGAAATTTGGCTCCTAAAAATTATCCGCTTTTCCCAATCAGTGCTTAAGGCCATTTTAAAAAGAAGATTGCCTTTACATTTCAACCCGTATTACTGGCTTATATTCATTTCACTTACAGCGCAACCATTTGCGCCATTGTAACATTTGTAACCAAATTACAGGTTAACTTACACCAGTTTTGCACTCAATTAAACAGGATATATGCTGATACTTGGTTTTATACTTGCCGCAATTGTAGGCATTTCGCTGGGATTGATTGGCAGTGGCGGTTCAATTTTAACTGTACCCATACTGGTTTATGCAATGGGGGTTGACCCCGTGAGTGCCACTGCCTACTCCCTGTTTATAGTAGGTGTAACAGCCCTGGTGGGTGGTATACAAAGCGCTGTGCATAAGCGGGTGGATTTCAAAACCGTTTTAATTTTTGGCATCCCTTCCATAGCGTCCGTATATGCAACACGCATGTGGCTGGTGCCCATCATTCCTGCTCATCTATTTTCTATTGGTTCATTTGCCATTACCAAGCCCGTAGCGCTGATGCTTTTGTTTGCAATTGTGATGATACTTGCATCAGTTAGTATGATCAGGCCGGGCAAACAAAAAAACATAGATGAAAATGCGGCACTCGTATACAATTATCCCATGATACTGCTGGAAGGTACCCTCGTGGGTGTACTTACCGGCCTGGTTGGTGCTGGTGGCGGCTTCCTCATCATACCTGCACTTGTTTTGCTTGCCCGCATGCCCATGAAGCTGGCCGTAGGCACATCGCTTTTTATCATTGCAGCAAAATCATTGATAGGCTTTACCGGCGACCTGCAGGGCAAACTGGTGATTGACTGGAAGTTGCTGGCAGGCTTTACCGGCTTTGCAGTAGTGGGTATATTTATCGGTATCACACTGTCTAAGAAAATTCATGGCGACAAACTGAAAAAAGCATTTGGCTGGTTTGTACTGGCAATGGGCATTTATATTATCGTAAAAGAACTCTTTTTTTCCGGGGGAGTACATTGAGGAATAAACCGTAACAACCACTGTTACAAACTGGCCGGTGCCGTTTTTAATTGCTTTTACCGGCTGACAAAACTTTAGATATGATTGCACATGATATGAATCAGCAATAATTGTAACAAATGTAACCGTAAAAATATATAAAAATCAGAACATTTGCATTGTTAAAAGATTGATGAAAATAAATATTGAAATTATGCAAATAGAACAGATTTATACCGGCTGCCTGGCACAGGGTGCTTACTATATCACCAGCAATGGCGAAGCGGCCATTATTGACCCGCTGAGGGAAACAAAGCCCTATATTGACCGGCTTGAAAAAGACAAGGTGAGATTAAAGTATATTTTTGAAACCCATTTTCATGCTGATTTTGTAAGTGGACACGTGGACCTGGGCAGGAAGACCGGGGCTCCGATAGTATATGGTCCCAATGCCCATCCTGGGTTTGAAGCGATTACCGCAAAGGACAACCAGGTATTTAAAGTGGGGGATATTACCATTACCGCCTTACACACTCCCGGCCATACCATGGAAAGCACC
Organism: Chitinophagales bacterium; assembly: GCA_031376295.1. GTDB lineage: Bacteria > Bacteroidota > Bacteroidia > Chitinophagales > Chitinophagaceae > Ferruginibacter. The sequence continues at coordinate 2,648 of JANMDL010000379.1, read as the reverse complement.
ACCTACCTGCTGAAAGATGAAAACGGAAAAGATCATTGCATCTTTAGTGGCGACACTTTATTCCTGGGTGATGTGGGCCGCCCCGACCTGGCACAAAAAGCTGCTCATATGACGCAGGAAGAACTGGCCGGGTTATTATACGAAAGCTTAGTTTCAAAAATTATGCCTTTGGCAGATGACGTGATTGTGTATCCTGCACATGGTGCAGGCAGTGCCTGTGGCAAAAACATGATGAAGGAAACGGTGGACACACTGGGCAATCAAAAAAAGACGAATTATGCATTAAACCAGCCCAACAAAGCAGCATTTGTAAAAGCAGTAACAGAAGGTTTGCTTCCACCGCCCGCCTATTTTGGCTTAAATGTGGCCATGAACAAACAGGGTTATGAAAGCTTTGACTCAGTATTGTCAAGTGGGATGAAGGCATTGACCCCTGATGAATTTGAAGCAGTGGCAGAAAGTACCGGAGCACTTTTACTGGATACCAGGGACAATACAATATTTTTCAGGGGTCATATACCCCAATCGGTAAACATCGGACTTACAGGAGATTTTGCTCCATGGGTGGGTGCCCTGATTGCCAATGTAAAACAGGCAATTTTACTGATTACGGAAGAAGGCTATGAAGCTGAAACTGTAACCAGGCTCAGCCGTGTAGGTTTTGATAATATACTGGGGCATTTAAAGGGCGGTTTTGATGCCTGGCTGACTTCGGGCAGGGAAGCAGATGTGGTACACAGAATAACCCCTGCTCAGTTTGCCGGTGAAGTGGATACGGCTGCAGACAAAATTATTGATGTGCGCAAGGAAAGTGAATATGCCGCAGAACATATTGACGGGGCATATAACAGGCCATTGGCATATATCAATGACTGGATAAAAGATATAAACCCGGAAGAACATTTTTACCTGCATTGTGCCGGTGGCTACCGCAGCATGATGGCCGCATCAATACTGCAGGCAAGGGGTTACCGCAACTTTACCGAAATAGAAGGCGGCTTCAGTGAAATCAGTAAAACCGGTGTGCCTAAAACAGATTTTATGTGCCAGAGCAAACTGATGCAGGCATAAAGAAATGATTAATAACGTCTAAAAATAAAAACTATGTCTGCCAGAAAAATTGTTATTGCAGGAGGTGGCAACGCCGGGCTTTCAGTTGCAGCACAACTTTTACGTAAAGATAAAAGTCTGCAGATAAGTATCATAGATCCTTCAGAAAAGCATTATTACCAGCCTGCCTGGACACTTGTTGGTGCCGGAATTTTCGACATCAACAAAACCATTCGCAGCGAAAAGGAAGTTATCCCGCCCGGAACCACCTGGATAAAGGATGCCGTGGAGCAATTTTTTCCGGAAGAAAACAAATTGGTATGCCAATCGGGTGCTGCTTACTTTTACGATGTATTGATTGTTTGCCCGGGCATACAGATTGACTGGCATAAAATAAAGGGCCTGAAAGAAACATTGGGTAATAATGGTGTAACCTGCAATTATTCCTTTGATATGGCCCCTTATACCTGGGAGCTGATAAAAAATTTCAGGGGAGGCACAGCCGTTTTTACCAACCCGGCAAGCCCCATCAAATGTGGTGGTGCCCCGCATAAAATAATGTACCTGGCCTGCGATTACTGGCGCAAACAGGGCATACTGGATAAATGTGATGTTCATTATTTATCAGGAGGCAGTGTGATATTTGGTGTTAAAGAATATGCTGCCACCCTCACCAGTGTATTGGAAAAGGATCATATCAAACCACATTACAGCGTAAATGTAACAGCCACAGATGGTGAAACCAAAACGGTGTATTACGAAGAAAAGGATGCCAATGGGATTGTGCTGCACAAAGAAATGAAGTTCGATTTCTGTCATGCCGTACCGCCACAGTCGGCCCCTGACTTTATCAAAAAAAGTGTACTGGCTGATGCGAATAATGCTTACGGGTATGTTGAAATCAATAAAAACACCATGCAGCACAGCAGGTTTCCCAATGTATTTGCCCTGGGCGATTGTGTAAATGCCCCCTGCAGCAAAACAGGTGCTGCTATACGCAAACAGGCTCCCGTGGTGGTGCAAAATGTACTTTCTTTGCTGAACAACCAGCAGTTGACTGCTGAATATACCGGCTACAGCGCCTGCCCCATCCCAACGCAATATGGCAAGCTGGTGCTGGCCGAGTTCGATTATACCAATACGCCAAAAATGACTTTTCCTTTTAACCAGGCAAAACCAGGATGGATGATGTGGATACTGAAAACAAGAATATTACCCTGGTTGTACTGGAATAAAATATTAAAGGGAACCGCATAGCATCATGAAAAAACTACCTGTTTGGCTCAGGCTGATGCTTGTCTGTATCATCTGTGTATTGATTGTTTGGTGCATAGCAGTACTTATAAACTGATGTATCAACTGAATTTATCAAATATGCCGATTGTAACAAAAGTTACCGGAATATTAAAAGTGGTTTAATAACTTTATAAGTGCCGCTGCTGGACCTCGGCGGCGCGCCGACCGCGATCCTGGTGGGTGCGCTGCTGCTGCTGCTCGGCGGCCCGCTGTTCGGCACGCGGGCCTCGCGGCCGCTCGACGCGGTGCTGCTGCTCGGCTGCCTCGGCCTCACCGGTTGGCATCAGGCCACCGGCCTGTTC
>JANMDL010000377.1:0-2241 GCA_031376295.1 Chitinophagales bacterium | reverse complement strand
AAATTAAGAATTAAGAATTCGGGGCTTCTTTATTTATCAACCCTTCACCTTATTATCAAATTACAAATGTTGAATGACGAATGACGAATGTTTGGCCCCGTACTTGTCAACCTTTCTCCGTATTATCAAATTACGAATGTTGAATGGCGAATGTTGGAACCTTGTCAACATCATCTCATTTGCATATTATCACATCAGCATATTTGCCAATTGTCTCATTTGCACATTATCCCATCAGCATATTATCACATTATCACATCCTCCACCATATCAACTTCCACCCTCAAATTATCAATAATAAAATCCTGCCGCTGCGGTGTGTTTTTACCCATAAAATACTCCAGCACTTCCTGTATATGTGTTTCGGGCAGCAGCATTACCGGCTGCACCTTCATATCCGGACCAATAAAGCGGGCAAACTCACCCGGGCTTATCTCACCCAATCCTTTAAACCGGGTAATCTCCGGCTTACTGCCCAATTTTTTAACGGCCTGCTGCTTTTCCGTTTCGTCATAACAATAAATTGTTTCCTGCTTATTGCGTACCCTGAATAGTGGAGTTTCCAGTATATACACATGTCCGTTCTTTACCAGGTCGGGAAAAAACTGCAGAAAAAAGGTCATCAGCAGCAGGCGTATGTGCATACCATCCACATCTGCATCTGTAGCAATAATGATGTTGTTGTAACGCAGGCCTTCATAGCCTTCCTCAATGTTCAGCGCATGCTGCAGCAGGTTAAACTCTTCGTTTTCGTACACAATCTTTTTGGTAAGGCCATAGCTGTTCAGTGGCTTACCCCGCAGGCTGAAAACAGCCTGTGTCTCCACCTGCCGGCTCTTGGTAATAGAGCCACTGGCACTATCCCCCTCAGTAATAAAGATGGTACTCTCCTTCGCCTTCTCTATTATAGTATCTTTTTCCTTGCCCGTTGGCTCATCGTTAAGGTGATACTTGCAGTCACGCAGTTTTTTATTGTGCAGGTTGGCTTTTTTGGCCCGCTCGTTCGCCAATTTTTTAATACCAGCCAGCTCCTTGCGTTCCCTTTCGTTCTGTTCAATCCTTTTTTTAAGTGCTTCGGCAGCAGCAGTGTTGCGGTGCAGAAAATTATCTAATTCCCGGCTTAGAAATTCGCCGATAAAATTCTTCATGCTCGGGCCGTTTTCATACACGGTAAGCGAACCCAGTTTTGTTTTGGTCTGGCTTTCAAATACCGGCTCCTGCACCCTTACGCTGATGGCCGCACAAATGCTGCCACGTATATCTGCAGCATCATAATCTTTTTTATAAAAGTCACGTATTGTTTTTACAAACCCTTCCCTGAATGCAGCCAGGTGGGTGCCGCCCTGTGTAGTGTACTGCCCGTTAACAAAGCTGTAATACTCTTCGCCATACTGGTTTTCATGCGTAAGCGCCACTTCAATATCCTCGCCCTTCAGGTGAATAATGGGATAGCGTATTTCATCTGCATTGGTTTTACGCTGCAATAAATCGAGCAGGCCATTTTTGCTCACATAGCGCTTGCCATTGCAGTTAATTACCAGGCCGGCATTAAGGTAGCAGTAATTCCAGAACTGGTTGTCGAGGTATTCCTGCACATAATGAAAGTGCTTAAACACCGTATCGTCCGGTATAAAAGTTACAAAAGTGCCATTCTCTTCCTTTGTAGCAGCCTCTTTGTGTTCCTTTATCAGTATGCCCTTTTCAAATTCGGCAGTTTTTTCTTTACCCTCCCGGTAGGCAGTTACTTTAAAATAGTTGCTGAGGGCATTTACCGCCTTGGTACCCACGCCATTAAGCCCCACACTTTTTTGAAAAGCCTTGCTGTCGTACTTGGCGCCGGTATTCATTTTGCTCACCACTTCCACCACTTTACCCAGCGGTATGCCACGGCCATAATCCCTGATGGTAACCGTTTTGTCGCTGATGTTCACATCCACATGCTTACCATGGCCCATGGTATGCTCATCAATGCAATTGTCAATCACTTCCTTCATCAGTACGTAAATACCATCATCGGGGCTGCTGCCATCACCCAGCTTGCCAATGTACATACCGGGCCGCAGGCGTATATGTTCCCGCCAGTCGAGGCTCTTGATATTCTCCTCGGTATAGTCAAATAAATTTTTATTGTCTGCCATATTCTTTATTCAATAACCTGCCGGGCAGGCTGTTCTTTTTTTTGTCCGGGCATTGGTTCATTAATCAGCTTCATAGGCGTCGCACTCTTGTACTTAATATCTT
>JANMDL010000368.1:0-2231 GCA_031376295.1 Chitinophagales bacterium | reverse complement strand
TGGTGCGCCGTGCAGATGGTAAAGGTTTGTACATCAGCAAGCCTGTCAATATTATGCTTTACTTTACCGGAAACCGTACTACCTAATGTGGCTTTTATAGGTGGCGGTGGTGAACTGGCATACTGGCTGCAACTAAAAGACCTTTTTAACCACTATAAAGTGCCATACCCAGTACAGGTGCTGCGTAATTCTTTTATGATTATAGAAGAAAATGCGGTACAAAAAATTGAAAAATTACAACTTACCCAAACTGATCTTTTTAAAACTGAAACCAGCCTGGTGAATGGGATGGTAAAAAGTGAAAGTACCCTGCAACTGGAGCTTACTGATGAAAAAAAAGCACTGACCGGGTTTTATCAGCAACTAAAAATTACCGCCGGCAATATTGACAGCACCCTGCAGAAGCATGTGGAAGCCATTAGTGAAAAAGCCCTGCAAAAGGTTGAGGCACTTGAAAAAAAAATGCTAAGGGCTGAAAAGCGTAAATATGAGGCTGAGCAGCGCCATATTCACTTTATTAAAAATGTACTTTTCCCTGGGGGGAACCTGCAGGAAAGGGTAGATAATTTTATGCCTTATTATGCAAGACATGGCCGTGGGTTTATCCGGTACATTTACACCTATTCTCCTGTTAATCAACCTGTTTTCACTATTCTAACAATAAAAGAAGAAAAATAGTTGTTGTTTGTGCAACCATTTATTTTAACAGGCCGTCTTTAGTATATCATTGCATAATAAGCGTTTAAACAATCGTTTTTGCAAATCGCTGATGGTCCCGTTTTTAAGAACCAAATCCTGAAAAAAAACCTGATTTCCTTTGAAACTGCAAAAAACGTACTTTACTTTCTTATACCCCTTTACTGAAAGTGGAGGACGCCCCAGTGGGGTGTTTTCCCGTTTGCATACATCATGAAGGCCTCCATTTTCTGCCTGAAAATTATCGTTGACGTATTTTTAAATAGTTAAAACTTTGATTTGTAGCTGTATATTACCACAAAGTGGTATTGCTGCAATGAACTGATGTCAGCAGATATGCTTAATTTTCAGTTGTGAAAGCTATTCTTTTCTTAATTTTTCTCTGTATTGCTTATCCTGGCAGCAGCCAGACCCCTGTATCTTACAACTACAGGTCGAATAACGGGCTGCCCAGCAACGAAGTGTACAATGTGCGTGCCGACAACAAGGGCTTTTTGTGGTTTGCTACCGACAGGGGAGTAGCCCGCTTTGATGGCAGCCATTTTGTTACCTATTCAGTAAATGATGGTATTGAAGGCAATGTGGTAAACGACATCTTTACCGCACCCAACGGCGATGTATGGATTGCAGCTGATGCCAAAAGATTATACCGCTTTACCGGCAGCGGGTTTGAAGCGTACCGGTACAATCACCTGATCGAAAAAGCCTGCGGGAATGCGGCTACCACCTGGTTTGGACAGGTACGTTTTGAAAACAATTATCCTGCATGGTTCAGTACACGCACAGGCAGGCTGCTGCATATAGGGGCAGATGGAAACATGCGGCTGAACAGCAACTCCTTTGCAACCAATACACTCATCTGTGATGATGAAAAACAGCTTGCCATGTATTACCATGTAACGGGACCTAAGACAGATCAGAAAAAACGGGGTACTGATTTTTATTTTAAAGGGGAAAAATATACGGCTTTGTTTTCCAGTGCCTGTATTTATCAAAAACGAAAAAACGGGAACGTACTTGTATCATTCGGCGATAACCTGTTTGAGTTGCATAACAACCAGGTAATCAACCATTGTACATTCCCTAATTTTATCACAACGTTGTATGAAGACAGTAAGCAGCGCTTGTGGGTAGCCACTTATGGTATAGGTGCAAGGGTATATCCGCCTGAAGCTTTCCCTGATAAAGTCAATGAGAAAATGTATTTTCTCAGCAGCCGCATTGGCAGTGTGACTGAGGACAGGGAAGGGGGCTACTGGTTCTGCTCTTACGATAAAGGAGTTTTTTATGTTCCCGACCTTTCTATTGTAACCCTGGAAAGCAGCCTGATGGAAACTGATGAATTTTGCCAGGAAATATTGGCGGCTGATAATAACCGCTTGTATGCAGCTACTTCCAGGGGCAGAATTTTTGAACTTAGCGATGAAGAAACGCTCCGGTTTGTTTTTTCAGTTCCGAAGATGCGCGCATTTGCGCGGCATCGCCGAAGCGGTGCCGAAACAGCGTCATCGGTGCCATCAGGCAAGCGCTCACCC
>JANMDL010000308.1:0-4426 GCA_031376295.1 Chitinophagales bacterium | reverse complement strand
CATCGGCTACTCCGGCACCGAAATGACCGCGCATGGTTTTCGAGCGATGGCCAGCACGCTGTTGAACGAATCCGGGAAGTGGAAGCCCGATGCGATTGAGCGCGCCCTTGCCCACAAGGATCGTGATCAGGTGCGCGCCGCTTATCATCGCGGCGCGCATTGGGCGGAACGGGTGGAGATGGCGCAATGGTGGAGCGACTATTTGGATACATTGCGAACAGGCGCTCAAATTGTTCCCATTTGCTCGCAGAAACGCGCCAGCATTCAATAAATCCTTGCCATCGCCAGCCAAAATACGTCAGTCGTCGTCCATCATGGACGACGAATGGCTGAGTTCATCTGAAACAATTAAGTTAGCCAGAGAGGTAATGTCTCTCTTTCAAGCGCCACGCGCCATTTGCAAGCGCGCATTTGATGGTCTGATCGAAACGCGAGGGACTCGTGTTATTCTTGGAACGGCCGTTGTGGAGGACGGCAAGATTCCGTCGATGTTTTGGTGGGCAGAAGGTGAAGATGCGCTTACACAAAACTGGCAGACTGGAGATTTCGAAACATTCTTTGAAAAGCACATGCGTTGGCGAGCCTATGGAGTCCAATTTCGCGCGCAGGACGTAATGGAAATGCTCGGCATATCCTTGAAATCTACTCCCGAAAAGCAATCAACATTCCAATCCCCGGCTGGACGCCCCGCTGCCGCTTGGTGGGATGATTTGTGGATAGAGATTTGCCGTCAGCTCTATGAAGGCGACCTTAAGCCTACCCGGCAAATCGACATCGAAAGGGCGATGCAATCCTGGGCGTCAAGTAAGGGACACGAGCCAGCATCAAGCACCATTCGGGAACGTGCGCGCAAATTGTGGACGGCGATTGGGAGTTAGGACGAAAACTCGACGCATTCCTATTTTCGTCCCTTTTCGTCCTTTTCCGGCTGAAACATTTGTCCATCGATTCAAAACTCCGCTGCATTCGCACACGTTTATGCGAACGCACCGGAGACAAGCAATGGAACCTATCGCAACATCCGTAAACGGCGCGGCAAAGGCGTTGAGCCTTGGGCGCACGTCAATCTATGCGCTGATCAATGAGGGCAAGCTGGAGACGGTCAAGCTGGGTCGTCGCACCCTGATCAAGACAGCTTCAATCCGCCGCTTGATCGACCCGCAAGCATAGGTCGCGCGTCGATGCCTGCACGGCGGATCATCCCGCGCCTGATCAAGCTGCTCCGCACTTATTCGGTTGAAGAGGCGAGCGACCGGCTTGGCGTTCACAAAAACACAGTGCGGGGTTGGCAGCGCAAGGGGCTGGAGCCAATCGACACGTCCAGGCCGGTTCTATTCTTGGGCAGCGCGTTGCGGGCATATCTGGAAACGAAGCGCCAAAAGGCGAAGCGCCCGTGCCCGCCCGGAACGCTCTATTGTTTCAAGTGCCGCGGACCGCGTCCGCCCGCTCTTGGAATGGTGGACTACACCCCTCGCAACGCCTCCAGCGGCAATCTGAGCGCCCTTTGCGGGACGTGTGACAGCATCATGAACCGAAGCGCCACGCGGACTTCACTGGCTACGAAAATGCCCGGAATCGAAGTCCAAATTGCGGGGGGCAAGTGACGCTTAAGTTAGCGGCCATATCCCTCCCTGTTTTGTGATTTGCGAAAGGACAACCAACCATGACGAAGCACAACCCCGATAACGAGCGGATCAAGCGTGACTATTTCCAGTATTTGCGAGAGGCCAAGCGGCGCAATGAATCGTCGGTGGACGCGGCAGCGAAGGCGCTGGCCCGGTTTGAAGAATCCAATGTCTACAAGGATTTCAAGAAATTCCACCGCGAACAGGCCGTTGCGTTCAAGACGAAACTGGACAAGCAAATGGCGGCACGGACGGGCGAACGACTAAGCCGAGCCACGGTGCATTCGACGCTTTCCATGTTGCGCGCATTCTTCATCTGGCTGGCAGACCGGCCGGGCTACAAATCGCGGATCAGCTATTCGGATGCCGACTATTTCAATCTATCGGAAAAGGACGTGCGGATTGCCATGGCGCGACGCGACAAGCCTGTCCCGACGCTGGAGCAAATCAACCATGTCCTTGCCACCATGCCGCGCGAAACGGATATTGAGCGGCGCGACAGGGCGCTGGTTGCCTTCACGATTTTGACCGGCGCGCGGGACGGCGCGCTGGCATCATTGAAATTGAAGCACGTCGATCTGGCGCAAGGGCGGCTCGATCAGGATGCACGTGACGTAAAAACGAAATTCAGCAAGACATTTTCGACTTGGTTTTTCCCAGTGGGCGATGAACCCCTCGCGATTGTAACAGACTGGATTTCCCATTTGCGCGGGCCATTGTTGCGCGATGATGGAGACGCCCTGTTCCCCGCTACGAAGCGCGGGATCGGGCCGGACGGCGGCTTTATATCGTCGGGACTGGAAAGACACGGCTGGAGCACGTCGGAACCGGTGCGGCGGATATTCCGCGCTGCATTTGAAGGCGCGGGCCTTCCCTATTATCCCCCGCATTCGTTCCGTCATACTCTTGCACAGCTTGGCGAGCGCATGGCACCAAACACCGAAGTATTCAAAATATGGTCGTTGAATCTGGGGCATGATCATATGCTGACAACGCTGATAAGCTATGACTCGGTTTCGCGGCATAGACAGGCGGAAATCATGCGCGGGCTTTGGGTGGCGAAACCGGCCCGCGAGATTGATCCTGCCTTTGTTGCGAAAGTGTTGGCAGCAATGGGGCAAACCCAAGGCAGCTAATTGGTATCAGCGAGCACATTACAGTAATCGAAGGATTAGAGGCTCCTCCCAAGGAAGCCGTCACTGTCGAGGCACCCAATGTCAGGCCACGAGTGGCCTGAAAACATCGGCAAGTGAGCCATTTTTGAGATCAGGCAGTCCAATCGCAGATGTTGATATATGTCGTTCGACATATATCTTTATGTCCCGCTTTAGTTCGAAACACTATCACTATTAACCTTCTATTAGTTATACTTTCGAAGATTTCGGCATCACACTTGCCCTTCGACTCAGAAACGACGGATGCAAGGATTGCGTCTGACATATGGGGTTGATGAGGAATGGGGTGTCCGATGCAGATGGTTGCCCTCGCATTCGAAGACTGTGTTCGCAGTGTCAGGTTGGATTTGTCGATCGGCGTGCTGCCATGTCGGCAAGAATAGGGGTATCAAGTGATGGCAACTCAGACGACCGGTGGTGGCTCTACAACTTCATTTACCAATACGCCGCAAGCGAAGGATGACACTTTCCTTCTGAATGAGGATTATGCCGGCGTTGCCATTCTTAATGTCATGGGGAACGATCTAGGTGGCAATGCCAAGATCTTGTGGTCTCTGGATAATGGCGTCAACAATTCAGGGTTGATGAGCGGTTATGTTGCGGCTGATCTTCTCAAGCAAGATACCACTCGAACTGAGTCTTTGAGTTCAGACACGAGTCTGAATGGTGCAAAAATATGGATCACAACCGATGGCAAGGTCGGGTACGACGTTAACACGCTCAGTGCGACATTTAGGTCCAACCTGCAGGCCCTGAGTGTCGGTCAGTCGCTGAACGATACTTTCATTTATGCAATCCGACTGGGCAACGGTACTCTTAGTTGGGCGACTGCGAACGTCACATTCAGCGGTGCTAACGATGGCGTCACGATCACCAGCGGAGCACAGAATGGTGCCGTGGCCGAAGATGCAGTTTTGAATGCGACGGGAACGATTGCATTCAATGATGTTGATCTGGCCGACACCCATAGCGCCAGTTTTGTTGCCGGCGGCGCGAATACGACCGCGCTGGGTGCGTTTGCGCTTGCTCCGGTTTCGGAGGCAGCAAATGCCGCCAATGGCACGGTCAACTGGACCTATACGCTAAACAATACAGCCGCGCAGTATCTTGCCGCTGGCCAGAGCGTGACAGAGACCTATGTCGTCACCGTTAGTGATGGCAACGGCGGCACCAAATCGCAGATCGTCACCATCACCATCAACGGCACCAACGACGCCCCGGTCCTGACCGTTGCGCCGAGCGGCAGCGTCACCGAGGACGGGACCGTCACCCAGAGCGGGGCGATCAGCTTCACCGATGTCGACACGACCGACGGCCACACCGTCACCAGCCTCTACAACAGTGACGCGCTCTGGTCGGGCGGCACCCTCTCTGCGGCCCAGGTTACGGCAATCACGTCGGGCTTCACCAACGACAGCGACAGCTGGGACTATAGCGTCAGCAACGCGGCGCTCCAGTTCCTCGGGGCCGGCGAGACCATCACCCTGTCGTTCAACGTCACCGTGACCGACGATAGCGGGACCGGCAACGCCAGCGACACCGAGGTGGTGACCATCACCATCAACGGCACCAACGACGCCCCGGTCCTGACCGTTGCGCCGAGCGGCAGCGTCACCGAGGACGGGA
>JANMDL010000304.1:0-4382 GCA_031376295.1 Chitinophagales bacterium | reverse complement strand
TGCTGAAAAAATATGGCAATCAATTGCAGAATATTGTTCCTTACGGCAGTGGCGTATTTGCTTTTGTAAAATATATCAACAGACATTTTCTATTACCCGTTTGGGATTTTTTAGCCTCAAATATCGCCAGTTATGGTATTGTTATTCTGTTGCTTACACTCTTTATCAGGCTGCTCACATCGCCCATTTTATACAAAAGCTACCTTAGCGGTGCTAAAATGAAAGTGCTTAAACCCGAGATTGATGAATTGAAGGCCAAATACAAAGATGACCAGCAGGCTTTCAGTATGGAGCAGATGAAACTTTGGCGCAGTGCAGGTGTAAGCCCGCTTGGGGGGTGTTTACCCGCATTGTTGCAAATACCCATCTTTATGTCGCTCTATTACTTCTTCCAGTCAAATATTTCACTGCGGGGGCAGAGTTTCTTGTGGGCCAAAGATCTTGCAGCTTACGATTCTATTGCTACATTGCCCTTTAGCATACCATTTTATGGCGATCACGTTAGCCTTTTTACGCTTACAGCCACCATTACAAGTTTGCTTATTTCGCTGTACAGCATGAGTAATATGCAGGATAACAACAATCCTATTATGAAGTACATGCCTTATATCTTCCCTGTACTTTTATTGGGTGTGTTTAATAACCTGCCTGCGGCCTTAACATGGTACTATACAATTTCCAATATCATTACGCTTATTCTTCAGTTTGTAATACAGAAATACATCATTAACCACGACAAGCTGAAAACCCAGATAGCCGAAAACAGGAAGAAACCTGTAAAAACAAGCGGCTGGCAGAAAAAAATGCAGGAAATGCAGGAGAAAAACAAAAAACTGCAGGATATGCGTGGCAAGACAGGGAAAAAATAAATGGCTACAAATAGTAACAACCTGCAGGTCTTACAAAGGCTTGCAGGTTTTTTTATGCAGATAGTTATACCCAAAAGGAACAAAACTGTTAAAATTTACGGGCAACGAAAAGCTGATTTGTTAAAACCATTACCCGCTTGGCAATAATTGGCACGGGTTTTTATTATCTTTAAGTATTAAACAAGAAAAATGAGAATTAGTAAGCTGGCATTTGTAATAGCTGTTATCATGGCAGGCGTCAATTTATCCGCAATAGCACAAACTGAAATGACGCAGGGTACTATAGTATACGATATTACTATACAAACAGGCAGCAAAGACCCGCAGATGGCTGATGCACTGGATGGTGCTACCAGCACCGTTTATATAAAGAACAGCCAGAGCCGTACCGACATGGTAAGCGCCCTTGGAAGCGAAAGCACCATACATGATGCAAAAACCGGCAGCGGTGTGATATTAAAGGAATACAGCGGCCAGAAGCTGATGATTACACTCACAAAAGAAAACTGGCTGGAGAAAAACAAAAAATACAATGATATTGTGTTTACAATGGAAGAAGGAGAAAAAACCATTGCAGGATACAAGTGTAAAAAAGCAGTGGCCAAATTAGACGGCAACAATTTTACTGTGTATTACTGTCCGGATATAGTGGTGGCCAACAAAGACTTTAATACTACATTTAAAAAACTACCGGGTTTGGCCATGCAGTATGAATATGAAGCGGGGAAACTGAAGTTCAATTATACCGTATCTAAAATAAATACAGAGCCTGTACTGGCATCAAAATTTGATATTCCCAAATCAGGGTACAGGGTAATGACATATGAAGAAAATCAAAAGTTAAAAAAAGGAAACAGGTAGTATTTTCAGAAAGCCGGGATTGAGATTTTACTGAAAGCAACGCATTAAAAAACCCTTCCGGAAACACAGAAGGGCTTGGTAAAAAATAGTTTGAATAATATTAATTAGATCTGATAATCAGTTTAAGTCCTGTGTAACCCTGCTTTACTTCGGGTACAGCAATTTTGTGTTTATAAGGTAATACATACACATTGTTACCTTTTTGGTAAGAAATAATACTTCTTGATGATGAAGCGGAGGTAGATCCCAGTGAACTGCCTTTATACACCAAGCCAGATTTAAGGTTCAGCGAAACTGAACTCCTGAGGGTTGATGGGGTAGCAATATTTAGTGTAAAAGCCCTGTTTTTTCCTTTTTTGCCAATCCCTCTATCGGCCCACGCACTTAGTGATGTGCTGAAAAGCACAAGCAAAGTGAGTAGTATTTTTGATATCCGTACCATTGGGTTGTTGTTTTACTTAGCAAATATATAGTTTTTTTTTGTGATTCTGGTTACCGCTTATACCATGCTTTCACATTTCTTTAACGTTTCGCCACAAAAAAAGTTACAAAAACTTGCCTGTTTATTTTTTAGGGCGTAACTTTCAGTAACCCAATACGGAATGAGTAAATATCCTTACAGACAAGACAGGGACGAAATGAGGGAGCTGCTGATGCAGTTTGATAACCTGAAAAAAGGCAAAAGCAACTCTTTTATTGAAGAAGACTCCTTTGAGCGCATCATAGATTATTATGATGAAAAGGAGCAGTTACCCGATGCCCTGGAAGCTGCGGAATATGCAGTGGCACAGTACCCCTATTCTTCGGGATTATTAGTTAAAAAAGCGGATATTTTAATTGCCCTCCATAAGTATAAGGAGGCGCTGCATGTACTGGAAGCCGCAGAATTGCTTGATGGCAATGACAAGGACCTGTATATTCTTAAAACTGATGCCTACCTGGCCCTGGATAAGCAGGAAAAAGCGGCAGCTGTACTGGAATTTGCCATCAACCATTTTGAAGGGGAGGAAAGGATAGAACTGCTGTTTGAACTGGCAGATGTATATGATGATTATGAAAACTTTCAAAAAGTATTTGATTGCCTTAAAATGATACTGGAGGATGAACCCAATAACGAAGAGGCATTGTATAAAATTTGCTTCTGGACGGATTTTACCGGCAGAAACGAGGAGGGAATAAGGATTCACCAGCAGATAATTGACAATTTCCCTTACAATGAACTGGCCTGGTTTAACCTGGCTGCTGCCTACCAGGGCATAAAACTGTACGAAAAGGCCATCGATGCCTACCAATATGCCATTGCAATAGACGAAAAGTTTGATTACGCCTATCGCAATATGGGCGACGCTTACCTGCGTTTGCGCCGCTACAGGGAAGCGATAGAAGTACTGGAAAAAGTGCTGGAACTTTCCCGTCCCGAAGATGTTATTTACGAAGCGATTGGCCATTGCCACGATAAATTGAAAAACTTTGCACAGGCAAGGTTCAACTATAAAAAGGCAACTCACCTTAACCAGCACGACAGCCAGTTGCATTATAAAATAGCTTGTACCTATATGAGTGAAGGCTCCTGGGCAAGCGCCATGAAGAGCCTGGAAGTTGCCATGCGTATGCACCGGCTGCAGCCAGAATACAACCTGGCAATGGGGCAATGCTGCATGGAACTTAATAAAATAGAAGACGCAATTTCTTATTTTGGAAACGTAGTAAGGATACGACCCCGGCAGCTCAACGGCTGGGTAGAACTGCTGAAATGCCTGCTTAAAGCCGGTTATTTTGAGGAAGCACTGGAATATGCCACTTTTGCATTTGAGCAAACGGAAGGAAAGCCCATTTTTATATTTTACAAAAGCACCGCACTTTTTTCGCTGGGCAAATCTAAGGAGGCATTACTGCAGCTCGAACTGGGAATGAACCAGAATGCGAAACTCATTAAAAAATTCATCGAACTCAATCCTTCTATCCTCCAAAACCAGCAGGTGGTGGATTTGATAGCCCGTTTTAAAAGGGGAAAATCAATCTGATGATTTTGGCAGGTTGCAATTTTAACCTGCTTCTTTACCCTGCAGAAATGACCGCATAGTACCCCCATCTCCATTAGCATTGCCCTTTGCCGCCCAATAACTATATTTGCAGCCACAAAACAGGAAAGTATGAATTTTAATCTTTCGCAGATTCCGGAACGAAATAAGAAACCCCGTAACCATGGAATTACTATGGTGATGGATAAGGGGCTGAGTATTGGAGAAGTAAGCAATTTTTTGAGTATTGCCGGTCCGCATGTGGATGTGGTTAAGCTGGGCTTTGGTACTTCGTATGTAACGCCCAATCTTAAAGAAAAATTAGAAGTGTACCGTGAGTATGGAATGCCGGTGTATTTTGGTGGCACTTTGTTTGAGGCTTTTTTAATACGCAACCAGTTCAACGATTATATTGATGTGTGTAAGGAATTTGGGGTAAGTTATATGGAGGTAAGTGATGGCTCCATCACAATTCCTCATGCAGAAAAATGTGGTTACATTGAAAAGCTCACCAAACATGGTGTAGTGTTAAGCGAAGTGGGCAGTAAGGATGCAGCACACATTATACCCCCGTATAAATGGATTGAACTGATGCGGGCCGAACTGGAAGCCGGAAGCACTTATGTAATTG
>JANMDL010000296.1:0-2753 GCA_031376295.1 Chitinophagales bacterium | reverse complement strand
TTGTAGTCTCCAGTTGTATTGTAAAGAAGTGCTGACAGTCCAATGGCGGTATTGTAGAATCCAGATGTATTTTCAAAAAGTGCAGTATTCCCAATGGCGGTATTGTAGCTGCCCGTTGTGTTGGAATTTAGTGCAGAATTTCCATTAGCGGTATTAGCTCTTCCTGAGGTGTAATTCCTTAAAGTTTGATACCCGACAGCAGTATTTCTATCACCGGTATTATTATTGGCTATTACGGATCCTCCCCTTAATGCCTCAAAGCCAACTGCCACATTGTTGTTGTCAAATGGAGTAGCGCTGTTGTAGGAGTATTGCATAGCATTACTACCAACAGCCGTTGCATTGCCACCAGCTACATTGCTATAAAGCGCATTTCTTCCAATAGCAGTATTGTTGGTGCTATTGGTATTATAAAGTGCTGCCCCACCGATAGCTGTATTGCTGCTTCCGGTAGTGTTATCATACAATGCAATCCTGCCCAGGGCCGTATTAAAATCTCCGATTGTATTATTAAAGAGTGCATTATTTCCATTGGCTGTATTGGAATGCCCAAGCGTATTATCATTACCTGTATTGCTCCCGATAAAAGTATTCCAGGTTGCTCCGCCTGCAGCATTATTTACCCTTCCGGCATTCAACCCTAAAAAACTGTTTGTGGAATTATCTGAATGAAGCCAGAGTAAATCACTTCCATTACTGCTGCGGAGTTTTAGCAGTGGTTTGCTATTGGATTGCGTACTGTTGGCATCAATAAAAAGTTGAGAAGTATCTGCCGAGCCTTTAATATGCAATTTTGCAGCCGGGGTATTTATGCCGATGCCCACATTTTGAGCATACAGCGTTGATTGAAAAAAAAATAGCATCATAAAAAAAGCCAGGAATTTCATCAACACCAATTTTTTTCTGCGCCTGCTTACCTGTATAACTTTTCCATTCTGCATTTCAAATGCTTTGCAGGTACATTGCTCCATGTGTAAAAACCGGTTATTAACCAAATGGCTGCGGTGCAGCCGTATAAATGATTGATTAGGCAATTTTTCTTCAAACCATTTCAGCAACTTGGCTGTTACCAGCACTTTGCCATTGCTGAAATAAAGTTTTGAATAATTGGAAGACGCTTCAATTCTTACGATAGTGTTGGTGTCGATTAACAACTGACCAGTTGAAGTATTAAGGATTATTGATGCCTGTTCCATTTGCAAAGGATTAAAATGATGACTAATTAACAGTAGCTGCGTATAAAAAGATAAGTCTGCTTTTATTCAAAAAATGTAATAATGAAACTACAACTGTATGCACGGGATAATATGGGTATTCAACAGAATTAGCAGTAAATTCAACAAATGAAAGTAGTGGTATTTTATTTCAATGAAATGCAGGAATATTTCAACGAAAATTTTAATTATTTAGAAATAATTTTGCCGCTGGCAATCAGTTCAACAAATTTATCCCGTTCATTACGGCTAATGGGGAGTTCATGCCTGTCAATCTTAACAATGAATGCTTCAATACTTGTAATGGTTTTTATATTTACGATGTAAGAGCGATGAATGCGGTAAAATTTTCCGACAGGCAGTTTTTCTTCCAAACCCGAAAGGGTGTGATAGGTAATGGTGAATTTGTCTTTGGTAACAATTTTTACATATTCTTTCAATGCTTCAATAAATAATATTTCATCAAAAAATATTTTTACAAGCCCGCCATCTGCTTTTACAAAAAAGAAATCTTCATTTTCTTTTACAGCAACTGTATCTGCAGTTTCTGTATTAGCTTGGCGTAAAAATTGCCAGGCTTTATTTACGGCCAGTAAAAACCGTTCAATGGCTATCGGTTTCAACAAATAATCAATGGCATTGGCATCAAAGCCTTCCATGGCATGCTCCCGGTAAGCAGTGCTAAATATTACTGCCGGTGGATTAGTCATTGATTTTAAAAACTGAAACCCGGTAAGGCCGGGCATGTTAATGTCGAGAAATACCAATTCTACTGGTAAACTGATTATTCCTTTCAATGCTTCTTTTGCATTCTTATAGTTACCGGCAGGCTGCAACCGTTCGTCCTGGCTGATAAAATCTTCCAGTATCTGCCTTGCAATAGGCTCATCATCTATAATGGCACAACGTATGGGTTTCATGATAAGTTTAGTTTTAAAGTTACTGAAAAACTATTGTCTTCATGCCGCATCTGTATATCATGACGTCCTTCATACTGCAGGTTAAGGATATGCCTTACACTGTTGATACCAATGCCGTGTGAGGGAGCAGTATCGTAATAACTGTTTTCTACTTCAAAAAGCAATTCTTTATCAACAATATTCATTCGAACTTTCATCCAGCTCAGGTTTGACTTTTCCTTCATGCCATGCTTGAAGGCATTTTCCACAAACTGAATCAGCAATAATGGTATAATTGTTTGCCCGTTTACATTTCCCTGCACTTCTATTTCAATAACTGTATCTTTTTCATAACGCAGCTTTTCCAACTCAATGTAGCTTTGCAAAAAATTTATTTCCTGGGTTAACAATACTTTGGGCTGATTACAATCCACTATTACATACTGCATAATGTTTGACAACTGGCACAAGGCTGCCGAAAGCCTTGGGCTGTTGCTGCGGGAAAGCCCATAAAGGTTATTAAGTGTATTAAAATAAAAATGAGGGCTCAACTGTTGCTCAAGCAGGTTTAGTTGCATGTCTTTATTGATTACAGCCAGTTGTATCCGCTGTTGCCCTGCCTTGCGGTATTCTGTATAAA
>JANMDL010000134.1:0-4161 GCA_031376295.1 Chitinophagales bacterium | reverse complement strand
ACAGCACTCCCGGTTACTGAAGAAATATAAACAGCCCTGCAGTTGCTGTTTACAAAATGATTACTGTTAAGGAAAAGTTGTAATTCAGTTGCTGTAATGGTAAACAGCAACTCTTTTTTACCGCTAACTGTTCTGTTATGTAATTCAGCTTCAAGTTGCGGAGATAATTTCCAGAGATTGTTTGCAGTGGCAATCCTGCTGAGGCAGTTGCCTGTTTTAAGTGCTGCTTTTGCTGCTCCTGCCTTTACAATAAATACATCATCGCCCAGTGTTCTCACAGCCTGCAACTGCCCCGGCAGGCTGCATTTTTCTGATAGCTGTACAATGCAATATCCACCGGTTACTGAAGCGTTTTCAGTGGTATATTTTTTAAAAAGGTCAGCGGCACCGGCATTTGCCTTTATTTGTGCAATTGCCGCCGGTTTACAGCAAACCAGCAGCAAAATCAGGGAAAAATATTTCATATCAGCTTTAGAAAATTATTCTACAAATTAATACATCTGTGCTTTTTTTACTTCCAATAGGTAAAAAAAAGCGGAAAATTAAAAACTATCTGCTGGCTGGGTTGCTGATTGACACTCCTTCAATCAACGCATTAAAATATGTGAAAAGTAACGAAAGATTTATCTGCGGTCAGCTATGAAAAAATCTTTCAGCTTCAAAGATAGGCAGGGTTGGTGAAAAAACCATTTTGATTAAGAAGATTGTTAGCAACGATGTTTCAAATATCTTCAAGTAAAATCAGCAATCCAAGCTGCAAAAAACAGCGTACTGTATATAAAAAAGCAGTCAGCAAACGATTCGTTTACTGACTACCTTAAAATACTTAACTTAATTTGAGTGTGCCATTAAAAGGCAAAACACTTAGTACAAATTCAGTAATGCAGTAACGTCAGATGCAACAAATGGACGGTTGCCACCGCAAGAATAGCAAGCCAGCATCCATGATCCTGCAACTAAGCCAGCAGGCGTACCCGGAATTTGAACTGCTCCAATAGCACCAGCTCCTTCTGAACCACCTACCCCGCAGGAAAATGCACGGTTGAACCAGTCAGTATGACGGAAGCCGATGCAATGACCCATTTCGTGTGCCATTACAGTAGTAGCTGTGTTGGTACCGCAATTAGCAATACCAGTACCCATGTTGATAGAACTGAATGGATTACCACCAGAAGGGAATCCGGCAGAACCACCTGTACCAGCAATACCAGTAACCGTAATGTTTGCAGCCGCACCAGTTGCCACTTTAATGAAGCGCAACCTGAAACCAGCCCCTAATGCATTGTAACGGTTTACAGCAAGTTGCAGTACATTGTTCCAAAAAGCGTTGTTGAGGTTAGCAGCCAGGCGGATGTTGATATTACGTGAAGCACCCGGTACTGACACTAAGTTAAAAGTGCGGTACTGCTCTTCAACAGGCACCATGGCATTGTCAGTTCCTGTAAGTACATTTTCTTCGGAATAAAAAATGTCTCCTTCTACCATGTAACCCCCATCTACTTTTCGCAGGTCAGCTACATCAAAGCCATGAGATTTGATGGTAGCCCTGGCTCCGGCAATTGGATCTTCTGTTACAGATACATCAGCATTTTTTTTACAGGAAGTGATGGCTAATGCTGCAAAAGCTATCAACCCGCAGGAAATCAAAATCTTTTTCATGTTAATTGTTTTTGGTTGGAAATATAATTACCGGGTGAAGCTAATAATATCATTGCCTATATAACACATTGCATAATTCATTTTTCATATATGTAAAGTTCATTTTTTAACATTACAATAAATACAATGTTTAAGTAATTGATTTTCTGTGTATTAAAAATATAAAATCGGCTGTTAAAATATGGCTGTTTTAGGTTAGTGAACCTGTTTTAAAAAATACAGTAATTAATTATGTATACTGGGCAACCGCCTTTGGGCCAAGAAATTATTGACTGATTGAGCTTAAAGGTAGATATGTGCAACACTTACTGTTTACTGCTGCATTGAATGATTCAGTTATAATTGCATTACTCACCGGGCTGAGAAAAATCATTGATGCTGTCTTTATAGATTAATGGCAGGATTACCCTGCAGCATAAAAAAATAGTCAGCAAACATATTGGTTTACTGACTATCTTAAAATACGTAACTTAATGTGATGTTAATTTACCTGAAACAGGTTTGAGACCATTAATACAAATTCAGCAATGCAGTTACATCAGTTCCAACAAACGGACGGTCGCCACCGCAATTATAACAAGCCAGCATCCATGAACCTGGCTGAATAGCAGAAGGTGTACCTGGGATTAAAACAGCACCAACGCCATCAAACTGCTGTCCTTCTGAACCACCTGCTCCGCAAGAATATGCACGGTTGAACCAGTCAGTATGACGGAAACCAATGCAGTGACCCATTTCATGTGCCATTACAGTAGTAGCTGTGTTGGTACCGCAATTAGCAATACTTACACCCATCAAAATAGAATTGAATGGGTTACCAAAAGAAGGGAAGCCTGCCTGGCCGCCTGAACCATTGATACCAGTTACTAAGATATTGGCCGCAGCACCAGTTGCTACTTTGGTGAAAGTGAGCCTGAACCCAGCTCCCAATGCATTGTAACGGTTTACTGCAAGTTGCAGTACATTGTTCCAGAAAGCATTGTTGAGGTTGGCAGCCAAACCAATGGTAATGTTACGTGAAGCACCTGGTACTGATACTAAGTTAAAAGTACGCCATTGCTCTTCTGCTGGTACGCCGGTAGTGTTTGCGCCGTTGCGTACATTTTCGTCAGAAAGAAAAATGTCTCCTTCAACAAGGTAGCCACCATCAACTTTTTTCAGGTCAGATGCATCAAAACTCATAGCCCTTACTGCAGCCCTGTCAGCAGCAAGCGGATCAGCTTTAGCTCCGGTGTCTGAATTTTTTTTACAAGAAACAATGGTCAGCGATGCTAAGGCGATGAGCCCGCATGAAAACAAAACTTTTTTCATAAATCTTACATTTTTTGGTTAGAAAATTAAATAATAATATAAAGCTAAAACAACATTTTTTGCCAGCCACATTACATAGTTCATTGTTGCTATATGAATAGTACATTTTAAACATATACCAATATTTACATTTCATATACTATTGATTATAAATAAATAGCGATGGATAATAGTATCCTTTTTTTAGAATTACAATTACTAAAATCATAGTAAAAATACTGAGATTAAAACTTTAGGGATTAAATTCCGGAGAACCTGTTTAATGAAATATCCATTACCGTTAGCATAGTTTTCGGGCACCATGTCATTTTTGTGCAATAAAACTGCTCAGTATGCAGGGGCTTGCCATATTTTACTCAGGACTGTTAAACTTTTCAATACCTACATTGTTATGCTTTGGTAACTGATATCATTTAGCAATTGCCGGATAAAAAATCCGGCAAATATTATGTAGTTGTAAAACTGAAAAGTAACACATGTGATGTCGTTCATATACACATTGTATAATTTAAAAAAAGAAATGAAAAGGATATTGTTATTGCTCAGTTTTTGCATGGCCACCATTGCAATTACAGCACAAAATACCGGTAGTATAACCGGCCAGGTAACCGATAAAAATACACAGCAGCCACTCACCGGTGCCAGTATATTGCTTGAAGCAACCCAAAAGGGTTCTGTAGCGGACAGCCTTGGCAGGTTCAGAATAAGCGGAATACCTGTAAAAACTTACAACCTGCTTGTGAGTAAAACGGGTTACAAACCTTTTACGCTATACAATATAGTCATCAATAGTGGTAACGAAAATACCTATTCAATTGAACTGGAGCAGGCTGCGGTATCCCTTTCGGAAGTAGTGATTAAAAACAATAAACGCTCGGTTAAAGCGGCCACATTAGAAACACCCCTGAGTGTGCAGCGCTTAACGAGTGAGGAAATTAAGAGTAATCCTGGCGGCAATTTTGACATCAGTAAAGTGATACAGGCGCTACCCGGTGTGGGTGGAGGCCCGCAGGGTGGAAGTTTTAGAAACGATATCATTATACGTGGTGGTGCCCCTAATGAAAATGTGTTTTACCTGGATGGCATTGAAGTGCCGGTAATCAATCACTTTCAAACACAGGGCAGCAGTGGTGGGCCGCAGGGCATATTGAATGTGAGTTTTATTGAAGATGTAAAACTCAGCTCTTCTGC
>JANMDL010000271.1:0-4924 GCA_031376295.1 Chitinophagales bacterium | reverse complement strand
GCTGCCCTGCAGAGAAATTGGGATGAACAGTTTTACCGCAGCCGTTTTACCAGTAGCTAATTGCAGGGGTACCCCGGCATCCGATTCCAGTTCCACCGCCAGCATACCAGCCGAAGCGAGGGCATACATTTTGCTGCCATCCTGCCCAACAAAACTGCCCGGCACCCTGGCTGAAATATCACCGCTTGTGGGGTCGATATACGAGCTGTACACCCTTACGTTGCCGGTAAAAGCAGCACCACTATTTTTGTCAACAATAGTACTGGGGGTAAAATTGAGCTCGGTGCCATTGCCCAGGGTTATTTTACCACCTGTGCCGCTGGCAAAATTGCCTGCCAGCGTTTTTGGTATCAGCTTAATGGCTACATAATTGCGGGTAGCATTGGCGCAAAAAGAGCGGATGGCTTTAAAATAGCCAGTCTTGCTTACCTGTACCGTGGAAAAATATTTGTCTAATGTAACCGCAGGACTGTTGAAAAAGCCCCTGCTATTAGTAAAATAAGTGGTGCCTGCAATAGTTACTGCAGCATTGGCCACAGGTGCATCATTTTCATCGGTAACGATACCCGATACAGAGCCCTGCACGGGTGTGGCTGCAGGTATGGGCGAGCCGGTAACAGGTGTTACACTACCGCCCGACTCGTTTGATAGTTCTTTCTGGCAGGAGAGCAGCCCGGCGATAAGCAGGGTACTGATGGCGATTACGGATAAAAGGGTTCGTTTCATGTGTATTTTTTTAATGGTTTAATTTATTGCCGGGCAGTAAAGCTACCCAGCTATTCCTTCTGCCAGACACCCTGATTATGTTTTACGTTGCCTGTTAGCATTTTTTTAACATTTTTGAAATTATTTTAGTTCACCAGCGTTGCGTTGTTAATGTAAATAGAACTTTGAAAGTATTGTGAAATATTGAGTTTGAAAATGTTGTAAGAGTTGACGGATCAGGTTTGTGATAGAGTTGTTTTTTAAACGTTTGCACCCGCTTATTGCCGCAAGAGGATTTGCGTTGATAATTAATATTTTATAATAAAAAGGTGCGGCAATTAATATTTTGCGGTAATTTAGTCCATACTTCAACACATAAATGACAGTAACAAATACATAACGGGGTAGCTGAAAACCGTATAGAGTAAGCAATAACAATAAAAGAAACACAATGGCAATAACAGGAATTGGCTGGGAGTTCCATATTGTAAGGAATGCTGAACAAAAGCGGGCAAGCGATGGCAAGCGCCGGACAATTGGCACTTATCAAATTTATCACGACGGAGTACCTCAAACGGGTACAGGTCTTTCCGGAATGGTGGCTGAAACCCGTGGCCCTGGGGCTAATCAGCCAGCCGGCAATAACCGCCGGATAGAGGAAGGCCGCTACCCGCTGTTTACACAAGATGGCTCCAAGTATGTAACTATCGGCTATAAGGATTCAGAAAGCCCTTTGGCAAAACCTAAACCAGGCATCGAACTGAAGGAGACGGGCAGTCGCTCAGAAATTCTCATTCACCCTGGCCAGGGATTTCTTTCGAGCATTGGTTGTATCAATCCCTGTACATCGCTGCCAAATGCGAAAGAGATGATTGATTTTGTGCCGAGCCGGAAACGTGTTATCGCAATCATAAACGATCTGAAGGGGTTTACAGGATCCACATTCCCCGCAACGAACGGCAGGAAAATAGGGAACGCTTTCCTGGTTGTAGATGGTGAACCGGAATTTGAAGGTTGAGCGCTCACCTGATATTTTATGAATATGTACTAACCATTTTCGTCCCGCCTGGGTCTTGATAGTGTGGCCATGTGCGCTTGCATGAGACCCCGGCGCTGCAATAGCTATGGGTAAGAAAGAAACTCCATCCGGCATTCCCCGGTGTACTGCCGGTTACTTTATGCTGGTTGTAAATTTATTGTGGCAGCCACCGGTGCAACAAAAATACTAATACAAGGTATCATTACTGCTTTCTCCTTTAAAATCAAGGGCTTTGCCTTTAAAATATCACCAGATTAGGGTATTGTAAATCTTTCATATACGTTCTACTTTTGCCGCTTCATCAAAGCATACAATCAAAACAATCCTGTTATGAAAAAAACGATTTACCTTTTATTAGTCATGTTTAGTTGCTGCAGTTCCAGCCTTGTTGCACAGAGAACCGATATTAAGTACCACAACTACTTAAAAGGCGGCGATGTGGAAATAATTAATTCCAGGGGAGAATTGCGCAATGGTTATTCTGAAAAGGTATTTATCATCGGTGTAAAAACAGCCGGTTATTATTATTTGAAAGTACTGGGCAACAAGCAAAAAGGCGAAAAAGTTGCTGTAACGGTGAATAATACATTTGCCGATGTCATTTACCCGGAGAATAACGGCTGGCAATGGATGGCCAATTACAGCAGGCAGGTAAAGTTGTACTCCGGTAAAAATGAATTGCGGTTCAGTACTTCCACTTTGGATGTGCCAATGATAGAAGAAATTTACCTTACTGTGAACGACCCCGGGTTGCGCAGCATGTCCGGTGCCGGAGAGGAGTTTATCCAGAAAGCAGCAGCACTGCAGCAACAGCCCCCCGCAGTTTTTCAATCGGCAGATGAAGTGGGGGACATGACGGAAAAAGTACTGCCCAACCCGCAGGGCATTTACGACCATGCCATTGATACGCAGTTTACTTATTCGCATTTCTCTTATATTTACCTCAATGCCGGTTACCATAATTTTTCTACAAGCGGCAGTACTATCAACCGGGCGCTCACTGTTTTTCTGCCATCAAACTTTACGTATAGCTGGAGCAATGTAAATGGCGGACCGGGTGGTGAATCTGCCCTGAATCTGTATGTTGGGCTTTCAGGCTATTATGCCATTATGTTAAGGCCTGTTACGGATGGGCAAACTGGCACCACCAATATCGTCTACAATGGCAGTACGCTGGTGTCCAATGCTGTTATTGGCGGCCGCAGAATAGCCATGAGCAGCCTCAAAGGAGGCCCGATGAATTTTTTCACCTGTAAACTGGAAGGTACCAGCCCGGATACCCGTATGATTGCTACCCGCTTTGCCATGAGCAGTGTGCGTGGGTACAACGATGATTACTCCGGTGGTGGTGGCAGTTGGGCCTGGGGATTTGCCAGCCGCATCAAAAAAGATTTCAGCGGCAGTGATTCAGTACAATATGCTTATGTATGTGCCTACAGCCCCACCAGCACAGGCATTTGCGATATGTATGCAGGCGGCGGCAACAGCAACCTGCCGGTATTGGAGCCGCAAAACTTTCCGCTATTGCCCACGGATGATGCCATTAAAACGGCAGAAGGCAGTTACTACAATTGTATTGCATGGAGTGGCGGCATCACCAATGCATGGGTATGGCCGCCAAGTTCGCTATCTACTTATAATTGCAACAGCAGCAATTATTTGCAATGCTTTGATAATTTTTACAGCAATAACCCCGTGCGTTACCCCGGTGCATGGAACTATACCCGTACCGGTGCCACAGTGGCCAATGCAGTGGTGGATTTATGGAAAACAGCCACTGATTATACGCATGCATCAGTAAAGGAACCGGGCAACAATCATCCGCATGGGTATGACTGGGAAAGCAAGCCCGGCGGCCTCGACCGTACTTTTCATCCACGCAATGCGCTTACCAATGCCAACTGGTACGGGTCGGTAAGCAATTATTATAAACCCACAGGTACTTATGCACGGTATGCCGGTGCAGCCGGGGAGTTTAGTACAGATGCCGATGCTGTAAAAGCAGGAGTAGCCATATTTGATAAGGCCATGCTTACTGAAGCAGCACAAAAAAAGCTGTCGGAATTAGTATCAAAATCCGATGCTGCATTTATACGGCAGTTTAATGAGTTGTATGCTCAATGGGATAAAACAAAAGCTGCCAATGCCAGTTTAAGCGACCCGGCCATGTATTGCAAAAACCAGGAGTACGACAGGTTAGCTGCTTTGGCAAATAAAAATGCCTTTGCAGGTTTACTGCTGGTGATGGATAAATTTGTAAACAGCAAGGATTATTTTATTGGAGAGTTGCTGGTTAG
This sequence comes from Chitinophagales bacterium, assembly GCA_031376295.1. Taxonomy (GTDB): domain Bacteria; phylum Bacteroidota; class Bacteroidia; order Chitinophagales; family Chitinophagaceae; genus Ferruginibacter. The sequence goes on along the minus strand of JANMDL010000271.1, from coordinate 883 downwards.
CCTGGCCAAAGAAAAATACAGGCATTTACTGGCTGAAGTAAAAACAGAGCGGTTAACCAAACCCAATGATGCGCAGGGGCGCTACCGCATACATGGCGATTTTGATAATGGGGTATTGTATATTGAAAAGATTTTGAAGGAACTGCATGAAGCCACACCGGTAAAACCGGCTGTTGAAATTGTTAGTTTTACTGTTTCTCCCAACCCGGTAAAGGACTGGTTTACGGTAAAAATAAAACTATCCCAAACGGCGAGGGTAAGTATACAAGCCGGTTCAGTACAAACCCGTAATACAAAAATAATTGCGGCAGAAAAAGAAATGCCGGCGGGTACTTATGCGTACAGTTTAAATGCTGCGGATTTTGCTGGCGGAAGTGGTGATATCATTACGCTAAGGGTAACGGTAAACGGGCAGGTTAAAACGGTTAAAGTACTGGTTGCAAAATAAAGGGAGGATTCGCACTGGTTAGTGTCGCCTTTTGCCCTGTTTAGTGAGTGGAAGTGAGCTATGGCGGAATATGCAATGAGCGTCAGTACGTGGCCTTTCTGCCGCAGGCGCATTGGCCCGTCGGACGCAGGTAGTAGTACCCAGCCTGCGGAAGTTCATTTTTTACAAATATTCCATATACTTACCCAGTACGATGGAATATTTGATTCAATAAAGCTTGTTGCACCACTGCAGCAAGTGATTTTTTCCAAATATTCCGGCACTGCATCCAGCAGCATGAAATATTTTCCAAATGTTCCGGTGCTGCATCCAACGGCATGGAATTATTGGTTCATGAAAGCTTGCCGCACCCCTGCGGCAGGTAATTTTTTCCAAATGTTCCGGCGCTGCATCCAGCGGCATGGAATTTTTGGTTCAGGAAAGCTTGCCGCACCC
>JANMDL010000265.1:0-9839 GCA_031376295.1 Chitinophagales bacterium | reverse complement strand
GCATAGCAATCACGTACCCAAAGTTCCTTATCACCAAGGTAGTCCATCATTTTGCTGTGCAACTGGTCAAAATATTTCGCTTCTACAGGAATATTAAAGTCATTCCAATGTACTGTATCAGCAGTAAGTTCGTCTTTTACTATAAACTTATCCTTGGGGCTGCGGCCGGTAAACTCACCGGTTTTTATCACCAAAGCTCCTGTATCGTTTAAAAGACCCTGCCCCCTGGCCACCGTTTGTGCTGTTAGTTCTTCTGGTGTTAACTGGTAATGTATATTTTCACCCACCCTTAAACCCATATTCACCAATTCTTTTTTGGGTATACTAAACATTGTTGGAACTGACATAAATAGCAATCATTGAATTAATAAATTGTAAAGTTTTGCAAAGTTATACCTTGTTCTGTTTAAAAAAATTTGAACAGAAGGAAAAAAATTCAAAACAATCCACCTTTTCATGCGGTTTGTTCAATATTCCGCAATCGTTTCCGGTTTTATTAAACAGGTTTAAACAATGTACTGCAATGATTAAAGGAAGTGAATTTTTTAAAAATCTTTTGTGTATAGGGTACACATTAAAGTACTGGTTGTATGCGCTGAACTGTTGCTTGCTGGAGTGATTTTGAAAGGATAGCGCTTGGCTTTTTGCTAATTGTTCACTAATATACTTTAAGTTTACCTTTCTTTTACAGCATATTCAATACTTATATGCTTACTGTACAAAAAATGTTCCACCTTATGTTTGCCTGAAGCAATTCCAGAGAAATGAATCCGATTGACATATTTTTTGAAAATCACTTTTTTTAAAGCAGAAATGCCATCAAATATTGATTCTCACAAAAAAAATTCTTGTTTTGCAGTTACATATTATAAATTTGCTTAAATACAGTCGCAATGGTAACATTTTCTGTATGCAGGCATCGTATCCGGATATTCATTTTTTAGATACTTACCCTTTGCTATACTTGACTATAAATCAATTTTTTTTTTTTTTTAATAAACCCAATAATTAAACCGGGCATTTTGCAAACTTTAACCGCCATATAAAATGAGAGCCATAACTATACTATTCCTGCTATTCACCCAATTTTCAGTATCTGCCCAGGACATATCAGCTCTAAGCAATAAAGACTTAAAGAATATCTATGACGACAACCTTAATTTTCTTTTAAACAAAAGAGAAAATTTAGTGACTGACTTTCAATGCGCCCCCAATGATATAAAAAATATTATCCGGTTAAAGAGAAACAAACAAAGATTTATAAATGAACTGCCGGACAGTGCTTCAACAAAAAGGCTTATGCTTGAAGAAATAAGGGATCTTATGAGCCTGAGGAAAAACTTTGATGACATCAGCTATGTACAGCCCTACATACTGGCAAATAAAATTGAGGTTGACAATTATTTACAAACGATAGACAGCCTGAGTCACATAAATGGTTTAGAAAAATGCGATAAATGCCCGATAGCCAGAAGCGTTGAATTTATTGTACTAAAAACGACTATTAACGGGCAGTTAGATACCCTTAGATGCGTTTCCGCAAAGCACATGAAGATAGGATATAAGGGCAGACTGCTTAGTGAGACCAAATTCAATACTTACCCCTGTAATGGCCTGCTTACAAACCTGTCTTTAACTGGCGCCTATAGCAAAAACATGGTTGAAATAGATTATATGGATAATAAAAAGTCCATAAAAATCACTAAGGAATTTCCGCTTTATGCAGGGAAATCTGAAAACGATATTCTAATACTGCCAATTGTAATTACTGAAAACAACTAGCAAGATGAAAGATTTTTTAAAACTCAGCATTGAAAGCATACTTCAAATAGTCACGCTTTTATTGCAGACTGTTGGGCTTTTTTTGATAAAGCCTGATATTTTTAATGCGTATAAAAACTCCGAATTATTCAGTGGTGGAAACTTTTACAACTTCATACTTATCTTTTTAACTATCATATTTATTTACTTAAGCTATTCATACCAAAAACGTGAATATTCTTCAAAGTGGTTTATTTCGTTTATTGCCGCCGGCATTTTATTTATTGCGTCATTTTTTTATTTTAATAAAACAATTGAGCAAAAAAGCATTTTATTTTATGCTGAAAATACCGAAACAGCCAGATATATTAAGGGGGACAACTTCGGCAAAGAAATAGTTGACTGTGCAACGGATTTAAAGCAGCAAAACCCTGACATCAGCGATTTGGAAATCATTAAAAACTGTGCGAATGTAACTGATGCGACACAGCTGTATAAAATTTGGCCGGAACGTGAAATAATGCGAAACCTGAATATTATAAGTTTATTATACTGCATTTCTCTTTCACTGGCCAGCATTACCATTGTGTGTGGCTTGCAGGCATTAAGATGTAAAAGAATTAAGCTTTAGCAATGAAACACTTTGCTTTAATTTTACTGGTTTTACTTAACCATGCTGATACGGCTCTTGCCCAAATCGATGCAGCCAAGCTGAAAAAACTAAACCTTGCTGACTCAACAGACCTTATAATCTTCAAAGAAAATAAAAGTTTAAACACTTCAATGATTGAAACCGATGTGTGGGTAAGCGACTACTACGACAATCAATATGATACTGATTTTGGGATAATTATCAATAAAGTAAAACTCCTTCAAAGCCTGCCCAAAGACAACTCAGTTAACAAGCGGCTGCTGATACGGTTAATTTTAGCCCACGAAAAAATGCATGCCAAACATCTGTCAAAGTTCAAAAACTGGAAGACCACATACTCAAAAGTTGTTCCAAAAGAATATTTATTAATAGATGAAGCACAGGCAGACATGGCCGCAGGGTATAATGCATTTGAATTTAAGGACAGGGAAGATGCCAAATACACCATCAAGCTGATTCAGCAAATGGGAAAAAACGATATTGAAACCCAATTTAATTTGAGCCTGGGTGATTTAAATTTTATTACCAAACTGAGGAAAGACGAGGCAAACGCCTTAAATCTTTTTGCTTCGCTTGGCGACAACCAGGGCCATATGTCAAAATACCCCAATTCCTATCAAAGGTCACTGGCATTTGAGCTGGGCCTGCATGCCTATAATTTAATATCCTTAAGTAATGAAATAGAAAATCAAAAAAAAACGCTCAAAGACTCAACCCTCACTGCGCTGAATATAATGATTGATGCCTATAGAAATACTTTAGATTATCGTGCCATCATCACAAAAGATAACAACTACTTTTATGAATCCTGGAGCAGATTAATGGTCTGGCATATCATACACTCAAGCAAAAATGTAAATAAGTACATTACTTTTAAATTTACAGGGGGAAGAGCGGCCAATGACAGTTCAGATTATGCGGAATTTGAATTGAATATATCCAATAAAAACAAAGTTGACTCATTAATTGTTGCTTATGCTATATTATTAAAATGTAATCCGGATACTTCAACCTATAAAAACGACGTAATAGCGATTGGAGTACAAAATAGAATTGTACTTGCCCCTAACGAAACAAAAGTAGTAACGAGCTCAATGTTTGACATCTCAGAATCGCTGAAAGGCCTAAGACCTAAAGTTGTTTTCCCGGGGCAGCATGGATCGCTATACTCTGTAGAATTAACAAACCCGCAGCGTCGAAAGTTTTATAAAGCCGCAGATAGAATTGATGAAGTGAACTATAAAAAAAAAGCATCCACCATTGAAAACCTGCTTGAAAATTTGGCAGTTTTACAAAATGATTTTTCTATATCAGACATTGACGATTATATAACCGGCGCTGGGTTTATAGATATTCACTCAGATGAAACAGTGTACAGCACATTCCTCCTGAACAGGCCTTTCGAGTTAGTGGTGCCGTCCAATTCAGCAAAATATTTTCTGCGGGCTTCTGTTTTTCAAAACGAAAATATCAGGGCTGTTGAGCAATATTTAAAAAACATTAAAGCTTATTTGGAAAAAACGGGCAGTTTTAAACTTTTATTTCGTAAAGGCGGAGAAGAATATGACGACGCTCTTGAAGTTGCAAACACTAAAGGCGTTAATATTTGTAAATTCAGCATTTTCTTTGATGAAATCAACAATGATTATCAAATTGAATTAAAAATATTCAAAACTAACTGAAGTATAATCCCCGGTTGATACTCCCTTACTTTGTATTGCTTCTAAATCATCTGTAGAAGCTAACTTAATGACTAATTGGGGTCTCTCTAAATTAAAGAAATCCACAGTGGTACTTATTATTTCTCCGTGTTAACGGCTATTACCATCGCCAAGTGCAGTTTTGCACAGTCTACGGCATAAAAAAACAGGGCTTCAAATGAAGCCCTGTAATATATTTTTGAAAGATCAATTGATTATTCGCCTGCCTTTTCTTCAGTAGCAGGTGTTTCTTCAACCACCTGAGCTTCTTCAACTGCGTCGGCAGCCTTCTTTTTAGTACCACCAGCACGGCGTGTTTTCTTAGCCGGCTCTGCAGCAACAGCTTTTTCAACACCTTTACCGTATATTTCGTTAAAGTCAACCAGTTCAATCATTGCCAGTTCAGCATTATCACCCACACGCTTACCCAGTTTGATGATACGTGTATAACCACCGGGACGGCTTGCTACCTTGGGTGCAACAACTGTGAACAGTTCCTTTACAGATACCTTATCATTCAGGTAACTGAACACAATACGGTGATTGTGCATAATAGCTTCCTTGGTATCATTTTTTTTGGTTTTTGTAACCAATGGCTCAATATAAATCCTCAACGCCTTTGCCTTTGCAAGGGTAGTTGTGATTCTTTTGTGCATAATCAACTGACTGGCTAAGTTACTAAGCAACGCCCTTCTGTGACTTGCTGTTCTGCTTAAATTGTTTTGTTTGTCTCCGTGACGCATGACGTTTTGTTTTAGATTCCCTCACACCGTGTCAGGAATTGTGAGGTACTTGTTATAAAAAAAGCCAATAAGCACATCAGCTCATTGGCAAATTATCAAATCATTAATCTCCATCTTCAATCTTCAGCTTGCTCAGATCCATTCCAAATCCAAGACCCCTTTCGTTCAGCACCTGCTCAATTTCGCTGAGTGATTTCTGACCAAAATTCCTGAACTTCATCAGGTCTTCCTGCTCATACTGCACCAGTTCGCTCAATGAATTTATTTTAGCTGCTTTAAGGCAGTTAAATGCACGTACCGAAAGATCCAGGTCTTCCAATGGTGTTTTAAGCACTTTGCGTAACTGCAATGTCTGCTCATCCACCAGGTCTTCCTTCTTCTCTTCCTTATTATCAAAAGTGATGTTCTCGTCTGTAATAATCATCAGGTGCTGAATCAGTATGCGGCTTGCCTGCTTAACTGCTTCTTCAGGATGAATGGTACCATCAGTAACTACTTCCATTACCAATTTCTCAAAATCCGTTCTTTGTTCTACACGGGTATTTTCGATATTGTATTTTACATTCTTGATGGGCGTGTAAATAGCATCTACAGGAATATAACCGAAAGTGGAATTCTTTTCTTTATGCTCATCGGCAGGTACATAACCACGGCCTTTACCGATAGAGATTTCGATATCTAATTTTGCGCTGCTGTCTAATGTGCAAATCAGCAGCTCAGGATTCATTACCTCAAAGGAAACTGAAGCCTCCCCAATCATGGCTGCGGTAAATTCAGTTTTATTTTTTATTGAAAGTGAAATTTTTTCTGTAGGTACTTCACCTTCTATTTTCTTTTTAAACCTTACCTGTTTCAGGTTAAGGATAATTTCAGTTACGTCTTCTGTAATACCTTTTATGGTGGCAAATTCATGATCGGCGCCAGCAACGCTGATACCAATGATGGCATACCCTTCCAGTGAGTTGAGCAACACCCTGCGCAGGGCATTACCAATAGTTACACCATATCCGGGTTCTAAAGGACGGAAATCAAACTGCGCTTCAAAATCAGATGCTTTCTGAAGTACAATCTTATCGGGTTTAACAAAATTTAAAATGCCCATTTGTATTTTGTTGTTTTAATTTTTAATATTTAATTACCAGAACGGGGTGCAGTAAGCCGGGGGCTTTAAGCACCAGCAATATTACTTGCTGTACAATTCCACAATCAGTTGCTCCTTGATGTTCTCAGGAACACTTTCCCTTTCAGGATATGCTATAAATGTACCTTTCTGCTCTGCTTCGTTCCAATCAAGCCAGTTGAACTTTGGATTTTTACCACGCAGGTTACCAGTAATGGCGGTATTGCCTGCACTTTTGGGTTTTAATCCTACAACATCACCGGCCCTCATTGAGTAAGAAGGGATATTGAGCACTGCACCATTTACAGTAATATGTTTGTGACTTACCAATTGGCGGGCAGCTGAGCGGCTTGGTGCAATACCAAGACGGTAAACTGTATTGTCCAGGCGGGCTTCCAGCAATTTAATCAGGTTTTCACCCGTTACACCACGGCGGCGTGCAGCTTCTTCAAATGTAATGTAGAACTGCTTCTCCAGGATGCCATAAGTGTATTTTGCTTTTTGCTTTTCACGCAATTGCAGGGCGTATTCGCCTAATGTTTTGCGCTTGCGGGTAGCTCCATGCTGACCGGGAGGGTTGCTGTTTTTGTTAAGATACTTGCCATTGCCGATAATAGGCTCACCGTATAAGCGGGCAATCTTTGTTTTTGGGCCGAGATAACGTGCCATAATTAGTAATTGATTTTTTAGTTACGGTACAACATCGTAAAAATCTAAAATTGATGATGTACCCAGTTATTATAAAAAATTGACAGCAGGAGTACCGGCTGCCAGTGTAAAATTAAACCCTTCTCTTTTTTGGAGGACGGCAACCATTGTGCGGCAAAGGCGTAACGTCTTTGATCATCGCTATTTCAATACCATTTTGTGATAATGAACGGATGGCACCTTCACGGCCTGAACCTGGTCCTTTTACGTAAACATCCACCCGCTTCAAACCTGCATCAGTAGCAACTTTTGCTGCATCTGCTGCGGCCATCTGGGCTGCATACGGTGTATTTTTTTTGCTGCCGCGGAAACCCATTTTACCGGCGCTGCTCCAGCTTATTACCTGGCCAGATTTATTGGTAAGGCTGATAATGATGTTGTTGAAAGTGGCTGAAATGTGTGCATCGCCGTAGCTGTCAACTTTTACGATTCTTTTTTTAGCGGCTGCTTTTGCGCTTTGTGCTTTTGCCATAATTAATTTAAAAGGTAATCTTAAACTTTAAAAAATTTACCTGTACATGTTACTGTTCAGGCTTAAACCAACCCTCCTCCTGTAGCGGGGTATCCGGCGCTGGTTTAAATGTTATTGCTACTTTATAATAAGTACAGTATACCATGCAGTAAAACCGGAATAAATTCCAGTACCGCAGGGTGTTCCGTATTACTTAGTTACTTTCTTTTTACCGGCAACAGTTTTGCGCTTGCCCTTACGGGTGCGGCTGTTGGTACGGGTACGCTGACCACGAACGGGTAAGCCTTTACGATGACGTAAACCGCGGTAGCAGGCAATATCCAGCAAACGCTTGATACTCATCTGTACCTCACTGCGCAATGCGCCTTCGGTTTTCATTTCGTTGTTAATGATGTTACGGATGGCAGTTTGCTCATCATCATTCCACTGGTTAACTTTAGTATTGTAGCTGATACCAGCTTTGTCTAAAATATAACGGGCAGTTGAACTACCAATACCATATATATAGGTAAGGCCAATTTCTCCCCTTTTGTTTTTTGGTAAATCTACACCGGCAATACGTGCCATAGTTTATTATTAATTATTATTTAGTAATTGTTGTTTACTGTAACAAATGGGAATTACCCCTGCTTTTGCTTAAAGCGTGGGTTTTTTTTGTTAATTACATACAGTCTTCCTTTTCTCCTCACAATCTTGCAATCCGCACTGCGCTTTTTGATGGATGCTCTAACTTTCATGTTGTTTTTATTTAACGCTTATTGCCTTATTTATACCTGAAAATGATTCTGCCCCTTGTAAGGTCGTATGGGCTCATTTCCACCCCTACTTTATCCCCGGGCAAAATACGGATGTAGTGCATCCTCATTTTACCCGAAATTGTGGCCAGTATTTCGTGGTCATTTTGTAATTTCACCTTGAACATGGCATTGCTCAATGCTTCTACAATGGTACCGTCCTGCTTTATTAACGCTTGTTTGGCCATAATTTGGGAGCGCAAAGATAGGAGTTTTTATTTAATTTTTATAAAAAAATAGCGATATTTACACAGAAATCAACAATATTAGTATATGAAAATGAGCATTTTTAGCCTTTTGGGCCTTTCCTTAGTGTTATTCGCCTGTAAAAAGAGCGACCCCGACCCTGTACCGGCTGCCCCGATACCATATATGAGTACCAGTGCCAACAGCACCTGGCAGTATGAGCAAATCACCAATCCAACCGGGCCGGGTACTGTAACAACCAATTATACGCTTACTTCCACCAACCGGGACAGTACTATCAACGGCAAGCCATACCATGTATATACCAACAGCAATGGCAATGCCTCAGAATATTACAATATTACCGGCAGCGATTATTACCAGTTCCGCAGCCTGCCTGCCAACCTGGGGGGTACTAAAATAGAGGCGCTTTACCTCAAAGACAATCTTGCACTGAATGCTTCCTGGACGCAGAATGTGAATATTACTATCTCCGGCGTAAATGTTTCGCTTATTTTTACCAATACTGTTACAGAAAAGGGGGGTACCAAAACAGTGAATGGCATTAATTATACCGATGTGATTACAATTACTTCTGTCATCACACCCAATACCCCCGGTATTCCGGCATCTGCCATCACATCTGATATTAAAAGTTATTATGCCCGCAAAGTGGGCCTGATACAGAACGACAACAAAGTGGTGGTGAATTTTATGGGCTTTAACCAGACGAATGACAACCAGACAAAGCTGAAATCGGCGGATATTAAATAATTTTGTAAAGTAACCATATTAATGAGCCGGCCGGAAACGACCGGCTTTTTATATGCCGTTTCCTTACAGGCAGAAGGAATATTTATGCACAAAAACATGGATTATCTTTTTTGTATATATATTTGTTTTGTTGAACATTTATAACTTAAAAAGCATTAAAACTATGACAAAGCGTATGCAAACAGGTGCTGTGAAATCAATTATTTTTGCAGCGGTACTCACAATTTTTTCTTCGTTAATTTTTTATTCCTGCAAAAAAACACCGGAGAAAGTGCAGGACAAAGCCTCAGTTGAGGTACCGGGCGCCAACGACCGGCTGCTTACCGTGGTTAATGTATTTTACGCGGCTGATGGCAAAACCGTCACCGCATGGTTTTTTGAAACACCATTGGTGCATGAATTCAGCCGCAGCGGAGCCAATGCAGAAAAGTTTTTCAGCATCCTGAAAGATGCAAAGGAGCGCAGCCTGCCGGTAAATGTACGTGTGGCCGCCATGCAGGAAAGCCTTATCGAATCCATCATTCCGGCTACGGATGTGCAGCTACAGGCATTTAAGGAAGCAAAGGCAAAAGAAATTGCTGCGGAAGAAACAACTGCACCTGCCAACATTAACGGGGGTACCAATGCACCGGCACTGGTGGGCGTTATTCCAAATGTAGCAACCCTCAACACCATTTTCAACACGTTAAGGAACCAATGCTGCAAACTGGCTGGGCCTTACCTGTACGGTCAATGTGTACCGTTTCAGTATGTGGCTGATGGCTGCTATGCCCGTGCGCACAAAATGCGCCAGATTATTGAGGGTACTTACGGCTATACTTCTTACAAGGTGTTTAACTATGCCGACCAATGTCCCATTACGCCCGGTGTACTGGCGGTTAATGCCACATTATGGGGCAATAATTGCTGCGTAAGGTGGTGGTACCATG
>JANMDL010000256.1:0-2585 GCA_031376295.1 Chitinophagales bacterium | reverse complement strand
TAGTAGCACCCGGCCAGTTACCAGCTTCGCTTACCCCAAGAAAAAAACGAAAAATACTAAATGAAGAAAGTCCCCGGGCAAACGCATGCAGTGCAATAGATATGCTCCAGGCTGTAATAGAATACACCATTCCCAATCTTGTACCAATTGCATCCATTAACTTTCCGGTTAACGTTTGCCCAATGGCATAAGCTACTAAAAAAAAAGTAGTCAATAAAGCCAGGGCATTTTTACTATCTGCTTCCGCAATTCCAAAATCCTTATAAATATAGGGCCACATAATATTAATGGCACTGCGGTCAATATAATTGATAACGGTGGCAATACCTATCAAGGCAATGATCCACCAGCGAAGTCCGTTTACTTTCATCAAAAAAATTTAGCTGATTAATCTGTAAATATGATAATACTTTAAAAAATGATCACTACTTCTTACACAAATTTTATTGCTTAACAGCCTGGAGCAATGCCAGTACTTTTTTTGTTTCAGTTTCTATTGCTGTATAATCCTTTTCTTCCATTAATTTTTTGCTGATAAGCCTGCTGCCCATACCTACGGCACAAACGCCAGCACTAAACCATGCGCCCAGGTTTTCTGCTGTAGCTTCCACACCACCCGTAGGCATAAAATCAATACCCGGAAATAATTCGCCGATACCAGATACAAATGAAGGCCCCAGCACATTGCCGGGAAAAAGTTTTACCAGTGTGCATCCGGCTGTTGCTGCCACATGCACTTCTGTGGGCGTCATGCAGCCGGGTATCCACAATGTTTTATTGGAATAGGCCACATCGCAAACTCCTGCATCAAAAAAAGGACTGATAAGGCAATCGGCACCTGCAGCTATAAACTGGCTGGCCTGTGCCGCCGTGCTGATGGTACCCACGGCAAGGATTAAATCCGGCATGCTTTGCTCACGGGCAGCTACCAACGCTTTAAAATTTGCAAGGCCTGCTTCGCCCCGGTTGGTAAATTCAATCATCCTGGTACCTGCGGCATATAAGGCTTTTGTAACACCAAGGCATACTTCTGTATCACTGTGATAAAAAAGCGGCAACAACCGCTGCTGCTTTAATTGCTGTATAATGTTTTCGCTATTGTGCATTTGTAATTAATCTTTTTTTGACCGAAGTTACACTTTGCCGGGTAACATCACCCATTTCCATCATTTTGCCGGTAGCCGCTGCAGCAGCAAAATCAATGATAGCCTGAGGCTGGTGGTGATTGTACAAACCATAAATCAACCCCGCCATAAAGCAATCGCCACTACCCACTTTGTCAACAATGCCGGTTAAAGGAAATACCGGCGACACTACCATTTCGGGTCCATGCTGTAACACACCAAAATAGGTATCTTCCAGCCTGAATGTATAAGCCATGGTGGTTATTTTTGAATACGCTTTGTGCAGTTGCAGCATACTTTGGCCGGCAGCATCTATCAATGCTTCCTGGCTTGCGCCCCTGCTTTCGGTAATGGCCGATGGCAGACCCAGCAAAGTTTCGGCTGCCCAGATATTGCCCATTACCACCTGGCAATACTGCACGAGTCCCGGCATTACATCCTTCGGGCTTTTACCATACTGCCATAATTTAGCCCGGTAATTCAAATCCACCGAAATGGTAAGTCCTTTGGCGGCAGCAGCCTGTACTGCTTCTTTGCAAACAGCGGCAGCCTGCTCATTCAAAGCCGGGCTGATGGCACTGAAATGAAACCAACTGCAACCTTCCAGCACTGTATCCCAGTCAATTGCACCCGGCCTCAGTTCTGCAAATGAAGAATGTGCCCTGTCGTAAATAACGCCGCCATTTTTCAAATCAGCACCCTGTGGTAAAATATAGGTGCCTACCCTGTTTCCTGAAAATTGTATGGCCGTGGTATCAATATTTTTACTGCTCACTTCCTTCACTATTTCCTTTGCAAGGTAATGATCCGGCAAAGCCGTACAATATTTTACCGGCAAGCCCCATGTGGCAAGCGCCGTAGCTGCGTTTAATTCTGCCCCGCCGATATACACCGGCATTTGTGCATCAGCAATCCATTGCCCACCCAGTACAGGTGAGTAGCGCAATAACAATTCCCCAAAACAGCATATTTTTTTCATAACTTATTTTATGCTTGCCACCGGTACCGGATCCATATCCGTAAACTCTTTGTTTTCGCCAGCCATGCCCCAGATAAAACCATAATTAGCCGTACCCACACCAAAGTGCATACTCCATGGTGCTGAAATAGCTGCTTCATGATTCGCTATTACCAGGTGCCTGGTTTCCTGTGGCTCGCCCATAAAGTGCATTACACGCTGTGCCGGGTCAATATCAAAATAAAAATAAGCTTCCATGCGGCGGGTATGTGTATGCGGCGGCACGGAGTTCCATACACTGCCTTCGTCTAATTTGGTAAGGCCCATTACCAACTGGCAGCTCTGTATGCCATCGTTGTGAATGTATTTGTAAATGGTTCTTTTGTTGGAAGTGGAAATATCACCCAGGTTAACGGGTGCTGCTTCGTCCTTTGTCATTTTACGGTTGGGATACGTTTGATGAGCTGGTACTGATAATAAATAAAAATGTGCCGGGGCTGCTG
>JANMDL010000242.1:0-10182 GCA_031376295.1 Chitinophagales bacterium | reverse complement strand
TTTATAGATGCAGAACATGCTTTTGACAGCAATTATGCACAAAAACTGGGTGTGGATATAGATAACCTGCTGATATCGCAACCCGATTATGGTGAGCAGGCACTCGAAATTGCCGACCGCCTTATTCTTTCTGGTGCGCTGGATGTAGTGGTAATAGATTCCGTAGCTGCACTGGTACCCAAAGGCGAACTGGAAGGTGAAATGGGCGACAGTAAGATGGGCCTGCAGGCAAGGCTCATGAGCCAGGCATTAAGAAAGCTTACTGCTACCATCAGCAAAACAAACAGTTGCTGCATATTTATTAACCAGTTGAGGGAAAAAATAGGCGTGATGTTTGGCAACCCCGAAACCACCACTGGCGGTAATGCATTGAAGTTTTATGCTTCTGTGCGGTTGGATATACGCCGTATGGCACAAATAAAAGATGGCGACGAAGCAGTGGGGAACAGGGTAAAAGTAAAAGTGGTAAAAAATAAAGTGGCACCGCCTTTCCGCCAGGCTGAATTTGATATTATTTTTGGCGAAGGCATCAGCAAAACCGGGGAGATTGTGGATATGGGCGTTGAGTTTGGCATTGTACAAAAAAGCGGAAGCTGGTTTAGCTACAACAGCGATAAACTTGGCCAGGGAAGAGATACGGTGAAACAACTGTTAATGGATAATCCCGAGCTTTCAGCAGAAATTGAAGCCAAAATAAGGGAGAAAATAAAAGAAATGCAGGCAGCATAAATTTTTAACCTGTGTACACCCGGCATCTTTTTTTGAAGGATGTGTTAGTAAGTATCGACCGCTTTTTCTAAAGCGGTTTTTTTATTGCAGCTATATCAGCGACATTTGCTGTAAAATTCTGCACAGGTACATTGACTGACAATACAAAAGCCCATATTGGCCTCGTTCTTACAAACCTATTTTTTGGGCTAAATTATACCACGGTAAAGTATTTGACCAATAAGCAGTTTATTGGCCCATTTGGTATTAATGTAATAAGGGTGGGTGTGGCCGTAGTACTTTTCTGGGTGCTGTTTTTGTTTAAACCCGGAAAGGCTGGTATTAATAAAAAGGACATTCCACGTTTTGTACTGTGTGCCCTCACCGGTGTGGCCATTAACCAATTGCTGTTTATCAAAGGGCTGTCGCTTACTTATTCTATCCATGCTTCACTGCTGATATTGATTACCCCCATACTCATCACCATTTTTGCCGCTTTTGTACTAAGGGAAAAAGTGGGTATCACAAAAATAGCCGGGCTGCTGCTGGGTATCGGTGGTGCATTGGTGCTGATACTCAACCGGCAAAATACAGGAGCCGGCAGCAATGTACTGCTGGGTGATGTATTTGTCATCATCAATGCAGTATCCTACACCATCTATTTTATACTGGTAAAGCCTTTGATGAGCAGCTACAACGCCGTGCATGTAATACGCTGGGTATTTACATTTGGCGTGCTGATGGTATTGCCCTTTGGCTGGCAGGAGTTTTCGCATGTAAACTGGCCCTCGTTTTCATTTACCGAATACGGCAGCCTTTTTATGATAGTGATATTGGGTACATTTTTTACTTACCTCTTTAATGCATATGGCATTAAAGTACTGGGCGCATCAGTAGCAGGCAACTATATTTATACACAGCCCTTTTTTGCAGCCGGCATTGCCATGATATTTTTAAAAGAGCCGCTTGATTGGTATAAGGTATTTGCGGCAATGCTTATTTTTACAGGCGTTTATTTTGCAGGCAGAAAATGAAAGAATTTATACAAGCTAATACAGACAAAGAATATGCAGCCGCTGCCATCTTATTCAGTGAGTATGCAGCCGCCATTAACATCAACCTCGATTTTCAGCATTTTAAAGAGGAACTGGTAATGCTCCGGCAAATGTATGCAGCGCCAGCGGGTGGAATTATTTTGTGCAGGGATGAAGAAGCATATATCGCCTGTGTGGCGGTACGTAAAATATCAATTGATACCGGAGAGCTGAAGCGCATGTTTGTACAGCCGCAATACCAGGCCAGGGGAATTGGTAAAAAACTGCTGGAAAAATCGCTGGTGCTTGCCCGCCAATGTGGATACAAAAAAATTAAACTCGACACATTAAATTATATGCACACAGCTATTGAACTTTACAAAGCGCAGGGATTTTATGAAATACCGGCTTATTACCATAATCCTATTGACTCTGCAGTTTATTTTGAAAAAGAACTGTAAACTATTTACTATTTACTATTTTTAACCTTCAACCCCCAAAAAGTAATTATACGCTATGCCCACTACATTCAACAACCGCCTGCGGCAAATCATTTTACTGGGTATAATCATCCTGCTTGCCATCCTTTTATTAAAACAGTTGTATGTTTTTCTGCCTGGTTTTCTTGGCGCTATTACACTGTACATCCTTTTGAGGGAAAGTTATTTTAACCTGACCATTAAAAAGCGAAGAAGCAGAACCTGGACGGCCCTGCTGTTCATCCTGCTCAGCCTTATCGTAATAGGCCTGCCCATTTATTTTTCTGTAGAATTAATCAGCAACAAAATTTCCGGCCTGCTTAATAACCCGGTAGAATTGATGCTGGATGCAAAACTGGTGGATGAAAAGATATTTGAAAAGACCAATTTTCATATTTTTTCGGATGAAAACCTTAAAAGCCTGCAGCAGAAAGCTACCACCGTTGTTCCGTCGTTGCTGAACAGTTCTGCCAATATAATCAGCAATTTCGCCATCATGTTTTTTCTGTTATATTTTCTGCTCAAAAACGGCCGGGAGGTGGAAAAATTCCTGGACGGATTTATTCCCCTCAAAGAAGAGAATGTGGATATGCTGGGTAACGAAACAAAAAATATGGTAAAGGCCAACGCCATTGGAATCCCGGTGCTGGCCATCATACAGGGTATAATTGCCACCATCGGTTACTGGATATTTGGTGTAAAAGACCCTGTACTATGGGGCTTTATCACTGGCATATTTTCGCTGGTGCCTATTGTGGGTACAGCCATTGTGTGGATACCATTGTGCCTCTATATGTACGCAACTGCACAAACCGGTAATGCATTTGGTCTGCTCATTTACGCTGTAGTACTCATTACCAATATTGATTATGTGGCCCGCCTCACTATCCTTAAAAAGTTCATGGACATACACCCGATTGTCACCATATTTGGGGTAATCATTGGTGTTGCCCTGTTTGGCTTCTGGGGTGTTATTTTCGGGCCGCTGCTCATCAGTTACTTTATCATCCTGGTAAAAATTTACATCAACGAATTCGGGGTACGAAAAACAGCTGAATAGCTGCGGTAATGTTATCATTGTGTTAAAACAGTGCCAGGCTGAATTTTTTCTGAATAAATCAATGTTTAAACATTAAATTTATGTTCTAAAACATTTTTTATGACAGATTTACGAACAATGGTTGACCAGCTTAACCAGATGATACTGGAAGGCAAAACACTGAAAGCTTTTGAAAAGTTTTATGCAGAAGATGTAGTGATGCAGGACAACGATTATCCGCAGCGAGCAGGCAAGGATGTAAACAGGCAGTACGAAGAAGCTTTTGTAAATGGTATTGTTGAGTTTCGTGGTGCCAAAGTGGTGAATACCATTATCAGCGATGGAATAGCTGTGGTAGAGTGGTGGATGGATTTTACCCACAAGGATTATGGTGTGCGCAACTACACCCAGGTAGCAGTACAACGCTGGAAAAATGGCCTGATTGTGGAGGAAAAATTCTATTACAACAATTAAACAAGCCCGCATGGTGTTGAAAGCCTGTCCATATTTTAGTTTGGACAGGCTGTTTTTTTGCCTTTGCTTTGCACAATATTTCCGTAAAAATGAGTATTGACAAAGACATTAATCAGCGCAAATTCAGGAGCGAACATCAAAAGGGGGTGGTAAATATTGTTTTCACCTGTAACTGGATGACGGAAAAACTGAAAACGATTTTTGAGCGGGGCGATCTCACCATGCAGCAATTTAACATCCTGCGGATATTGCGTGGCAGCGATAAGCCGCTTTCTACCCTGGAAATACGGGAACGGATGCTTGACAAAATGAGCGATACGAGCCGTATTGTAGACAGGCTGGTAATAAAGGGACTTACAAAAAAGGTTATTTGTAAAACTGATAAGCGGCTGGTGGATGTAACCATTACCGAAAAGGGCAAAAAAGTGCTGGAGAAATTAGACAGGTACCAGGAAGAACTGGATGGTATACTGGGCGGAATTACAATTGCAGAAGCCAAAACATTAAACAAACTGTTAGATAAAATAAGAAACAGCGGTTAACTTTACCCCACATGAAGCATTTTTTTAAAAAATACAGGAGCCTTTTACTGGTGCTGTTATCTTACCAGCAGGCAACTGATATACAGGCACAGGTAAAGCCCGAACTGAGGGCTGTGTGGGTGGCAACGGTTGTAAATATTGACTGGCCTTCTCCAGGCAATTACGATACCGATTCTCAAAAAGCTGAATTTATAAAATTGCTGGATATGCATCAGGCAAACGGGATGAACGCCATGGTGGTGCAGGTAAGGCCCGCAGGCGATGCTTTTTACCCTTCGCAATATGAACCATGGAGCCAGTGGCTTACTGGTGCGCAGGGCAGGCCGCCATCACCCTACTACGACCCGCTGGAGTTTATGGTATCAGAAACCCACAAACGCAATATGGAGTTTCATGCCTGGATGAATCCCTACAGGGCGGAGTTTAAAATCGGAGAATCCTCCATCTCTCCCACGCATATTACTAAATTACATCCAGACTGGTTTTTGACCTATGGTGATAAGCGCTATTTTGACCCCGGAAATAAAGAAGTACAGCAGTTTGTAACCAATGTGGTAAAAGATGTGGTGGCAAGGTACAATGTGGATGCCATTCATTTTGATGATTACTTTTATCCCTACCGCATTGCCGGCAAAGAGTTTCCTGATGAAGTGAATTACAACAGGTACGGAAACGGGATGAATAAGGAAGACTGGCGCAGGAGCAATGTGGATTCAGTTATACTGTCGCTGGCCAAAGCCATTAAATCAGAAAATAAAAAATGCCAGTTTGGAATAAGCCCTTTTGGCGTGTGGCGCAATGCCGATAAAGATCCCGATGGCAGTAACACCAAAGCAGGCCAAACCAATTATGATGATTTGTATGCTGATATTTTGCTTTGGCTTAAAAATGGCTGGATAGATTATGTAGCGCCGCAATTGTACTGGGAATTTGGCCACAAGGCAGCGCCTTACGAAATTTTAGTAGACTGGTGGGGAAAGCATACTTATGGCCGCAACTGCTACATAGGCCTGGGTATTTACCGTGCTGGCAGCAATACCGCATGGAAAGACAATACACAACTACTGCGGCAAATAGAAGCCCTGCGCAATACACCCAATATACAGGGCATGATATTTTTCAGCAGTAAAACCTTTGAAAAAAACCCTAATGGCTGGAACGACAGCCTGCGGCAGCATTATTTCAGTGAGCCTGCGCCATTACCGGTAATGGATTGGCTGGAGAAATGATTACGGTATTTTTGAGCCATAAAAAATGGCCGGAAATTAATCCGGCCATCGTAAAAAGCGACTGTTGATAAGGTTAATGGTAAATTATTTGCAACCTACCCACTTTCTTTCGTCTTTATTAAAGAACCACCATATTCCGTTGGTATAGGAAAAATTAAAATTCAGGTGAATGGTAATATCATCAGGAATGCTGTAGGCTGTTCTGGTAAGCAGCCCGGTTTTTTGGTTGTACAACTCAATGGTGCGGTCATCTACATTCAATATGGCCAGTTCGGCCTTAGGCATGCCGGTATACTGTACGCTGGATGGATTTCTGCCTTCCCATCTTGTTGCTTCAGTATCGCTGTCCATTTCATCTGCCTCGGCCTTGGTTTTGCAGCCAACGTGAAGGGTAGTAAGAACGAGCAATGATTCGCCGGTTTTGGGGCTGTACTTCTCCACCGTATAGGCAGCACTGAGATAAATAACGTAATTACTTATGGTATGATACACACCTACACTCTGGTTGTCGGGCTGGTTCATGCCCTCAAAGTCAATCACTTTGCTGTCTATTTTCCCTTTTGCATCCAGTATCAGGTGGCCAACACCACCACTATCATAGCAGTTAAATTCAATGCGCTTACTCGAGGGGTTGTACCACATACCGCGGTAATCGTATTCAGCATCCACATTTTCCTGCACGGGATTGCCCTTTACATCGTAAACACCCATTGGATAAATGGCATTACCTGCCATGCTGGTATAATATTTCTTTTGCACAGGATGCCACACAATGGCGGCACTGTTGCTGCCGTCACCTTCTGGTATTTGAATGGTAATAACGGGCTTTAATTTTTTTTGTGCCTGCAGGGGGGAAAAACCTGCCGCAATAACGATTAGTACAAATGCTGATAAGATTCGTTTCATTTTATCTGGTTTAAGGATACAAAGTAAGGTTTTTAGTGCAGAATGTGTAATACCCTGTGAAGGGTATTTTTACAGAAAAGTGTATTTTATGGTATGCCGAAGTCAGTTTGTTCGATCATTAATGAAAAACCAACCTTAACACTATGGTAACTTTTGCTTAAACAACAGGTAATACTATACAGGGTTCTTTGCAAAACCAATAGAAATGAAGAAGATTCATTTATTGTTCAGTTGTTTTTTTATACTTGCGGCTGCTAAAGCCCAGGTGCAAAACGACCCGCCAAATATTTTTATCATCACCATTGATGGATTCCGCTGGCAAGAAGTTTTTACAGGTGCTGATTCTTTGCTGATAAACGACACCCGCTTTACCAGGGATACCGCTCTTGCCAAAATGATGTACTGGGCCGTTTCGCCAACTGAAAGACGCCAAAAACTACTGCCCTTTTTCTGGAACGTAATTGCTGTTAAAGGACAACTGCTGGGCAACCGCAATTTTGGTAACGAAGTTGATGTTGCCAACCTGTATAAAATATCTTATGCCGGTTATAACGAGTTGCTTACAGGCACTACCGACCTGCGTATTTTTTCCAATAAAAAGAAATACAACGGCAATAAAAATATTTTAGAAAAGTTAGATGCACAACCTGCCTATCATGGTAAAATTGCAGCCTTCAGTTCATGGGATGTATTTCCGTATATTTTAAACCAACCCCGCAATCACATACTTGTTAATAGCGGTTACGACAGTATTGCTTATGGCGCTAAAGGCGACATGCAAAAGGTAATTAACGCAGTGCAAAAATATGGTGTGGCAGAAAAGGAAGCTACCCGGTATGATGTATTGACCTTTGTTACAGCGATGGATTATATCAGGCATCAGCAACCCAAAGTGGTATATTTAAGTTTTGGTGAAACAGATGAGTTTGCCCACAGCGGCCGTTATGACCAGTACCTGCAATCAGCCAACCAGTTTGATAAAATGCTGCTGGAACTTTGGTACATGGCACAAACAACACCGGGCTACCGCAACAACACTTCTTTCATCATCACTACCGATCATGGCCGTGGAAAAAACACTGCTGCTGCCTGGAAGGTACATGGCCCTTTTACACCCGGCTCAGGTGAAGTGTGGCGTGCGGCTATCGGCCCCGCCGTGGAGCCATTGGGTGAAATAACTGCTGCCGGGAAAAGTTACCAGAAAGAGCTGCCTGCAATTGTTGAACATATTACGGCCTCAGGTACACATAAGCTGAACAATATAAGCGTTGCACTGTTAGTAAAGTGACACATAACATTAAGGTAACAATTTCGTAACACACGGGCGTTTATTCAACCGTAATTTAACACTTTAAAAACGAGTGCTTATGCAATGGAAACTTATTTCCTCCAGTCCATCTCATGTATACCAGCTGGTAGAGGGGGATAAAACTTTATTGACGCTCACGATCAATTATAAGTCATCCAGCCTAAGAGCAGAGTGTACATCAGCTAAAAGAGCGTTCTTTATCCACAAAGAAGGTATATGGAAAAACAGAACTGTACTTAAAAATGAATACGGTTATAAGATTGGCCAGATGTATTATGAAAAATGGCACTCTGATAACGGCATTGTTGAAATTGATGATAAAAAATTCAGGTATCTTTTCAGAAACAATCCCCTGGCAGAGATTGCCATATTTAATGAAGGAGAAACAGAGCCCATAGTAGCATGTGGCCTGGCAACAGTAGCAGGACAAACAACTGTAAAAATAAACCAGGACGGAGATTTTGAAGACGCGGATATAAAGTACATGCTTTTTGCACTTACTTGGTATTTGTTTTTGCCGGTAGCACAGGAAAATACCCTTGCTTTTAGTATGTAATGAGGCTTAACATTGCGGTTACATTAATTTAATGAAAAACTGATTTTTTGCTAACACAGCCGCAATATTGCAGGCATATTTTTGCACAAAAAGAGCATGTTGCTACCAGTAATACAGTCGCTCAAAAAATCGGCTGTTTATTTTATTGCATGGCTGGTGTTTTGTGTGATTGCCCTGGTATACCTTTCATCACACTCTACTGCCCGGTGTTTTGTACAACTCAATTTGTTTCATACGGAGTGGATGGACAGGCTGTTCATAATTATTACTTTTTTGGGAGATGGCATATTTTTATTAGCGGTGGCATTGATGCTTGTTATGGCCAGAAGGCAGGAACTGGCGATTAAGCTGGCAGCAGCTTTTGTGGTTAGCGGTATACTGGTACAAGTATTAAAAAACACCATTACTGCACCGCGGCCAAAAGTGTTGCTGCAGTTGCTCAACCAGCCTTACCAGTATTTTATTGATGGCATTACCCGCATCGGCAACAGCTCCTTCCCATCAGGGCATACCGCCACTTTTTTTGCATTGGCCACATTGCTTGCCATGCAAACAAAAAACAGGTACTGGCAATTGTTTTTTTTACTGATGGCTCTGCTGGTGGGCTATTCCCGCATTTATCTCGGCCAGCATTTTTTGCAGGATGTGCTGATGGGGTCTTTTATCGGAATATGTGCCGCAGTACCAATCCATTTTTTTAAACCAAAGAAAATAACCTTCCGCCAGCAGTCAAATCAAAACACGCCTTATGCCGTTCAGTAAAGTACTTTCTTACAACTGGCAAGGTTCCCTTGATCTTTCCCGCATGCTGCGCTTTGGTATATGCGGGCTGGCAGGTATGCTGCTCGACTTTACTGTAACCTGGCTATGCAAGGAAAAACTGAAATGGAACAAGTATGCAGCCAATTCAGCAGGCTTTGCCGTGGCTGTAGTAAACAATTACCTGCTCAACCGAATATGGACATTTCAGGATCATTCGGCAAAAGTGCTGCCACAATTCACCTCTTTTATTGCCGTGAGCCTGGTGGGCCTGCTGATCAATAACCTGCTGCTGGCGCTGTTTCACCAAAAACTGAAAATGAATTTCTATGCTGCAAAACTCCTTGCCATTGGTACCGTATTTTTGTGGAACTATTTTGGCAGCAGTTTCTTTACTTTTTCAGCATAGCGGGTGAAGTTCCAGCACAAAACCATATTGCTTATTTGTATTGCCAGCTTGTTGCGCAGCATAGTGGCAGCCAGTATTGGTTTGGGCAATGATGAAGTTTATTATGTTACTTATGCACAGCACCTGCAATGGAATTATTTCGATCATCCGCCCATGGTGGCATTGTGGATAAGGCTTTCCACTTTCAATCTTTTTTTTCAGCAATATGAATTGTTTGTAAGGCTGGGCGCCATATTAAGCGCTGCCGGTGCTACCTGGTTGCTGTACAAAACTGCCAGCCTGTTGCACAGCGCAAAAGCGGGCTGGGTTGCTGCGCTGTTGTATACTGCTTCTGTGTATGCCTCAGTTATTGCCGGTACTTTTATTTTGCCCGATTCGCCGCAAATGCTTTTCTGGTGCTGGGCGCTTTACCTGCCCGCAAAAATAATAACCGGGAAGGAAAACAGCTTTATGTATTGGCTGCTGTTTGGCCTGGCTGCGGGGCTGTGCATTATGAGTAAAGTTCATGGTGTCTTTCTTTGGTGCGGGCTTGGGTTGTATGTGGTTTTTTATAAAAGAAACTGGCTGAAGCTGCAGCATCTTTACGGTTCTTTTTTGCTTACCCTGCTGGTGATAAGCCCCATTTTTATCTGGAACTGGCAGCATGATTTTATTACCTGGCGCTTTCACAGCCAGCGGGTGGAAGTGCAGCAGTTCAGTTTTAATAAGGATGGGTTTTTCAGGGAGATAGCCGGGCAG
>JANMDL010000222.1:0-4228 GCA_031376295.1 Chitinophagales bacterium | reverse complement strand
ACTGGCTCACAGGGTAGCTGGTATTGAACCGGAAAGTATCAGTTATATAGAAGCACACGGAACCGGAACTCATTTGGGCGATCCGGTAGAAATTGAAGCGTTAAATAATGCATTTAATTATAATGTTAATCATCATTGTGCCATTGGTTCTGTTAAGTCAAATCTTGGGCATCTCGATACCGTAGCCGGTATTGTTGGGGTAATTAAAACCGCACTGGCATTAAAAAACAAAATGCTGCCGCCTTCAATAAATTTCAGCAACCCCAACCCGGGTATAAACTTTTCATCCGGCCCGTTTTATGTAAATGAAAAGTTGCAGAATTGGGAAAGAAAAAATAATGAGTTATTGAGGGCAGGAGTAAGCAGTTTTGGTATTGGAGGTACTAATGCACACGCCATTCTCGAAGAAGAACCTGTACCGGAAACTGTAATACGAAACGAACGCTATCATCTGTTGCTGTTTTCAGCTAAAACAAAAAAGGCATTAAGTAATTACCAGGATAAACTTTTGGGGTTTATAAAAGAAAAAGAACCTCTTGATATGAGCAATTTGGCTTATACTTTGCAAGCCGCAAGAAAACATTTTGAGTACAGGAATTACCTGGTTTGTAAAAATAAGAATCAGGCACTGGCAGAATTAGATCGCATACTGACTAAAACAACACCGGAAAGAAAATATATCGGAGCAAAAGATACGGTTTTTATGTTTTCTGGTGGTGGAAGCCAATATTATAAAATGGCCTGGCAATTGTATCTCAATGAGCCATTTTTCAAGGAAATTATGGATTATGGGTTTGGGGTATTAGAGCATAAAACAGGCAGGGATTTTCAGAAAATTTTAGGTTACCAGGAAGGTAATGGTGGAGATGAGGATTTGATTAACACGATAGACTATATGTTACCTGCTCTTTTTTTGGTAGAGTATGCAATGGCGAGGTTGTTGATAAGCATAGGCATCCGGCCTGATTATATGATTGGGCATAGTTTGGGTGAGTACGTGGCTGCATGTATAAGCGGGGTCTTTTCTTTTGAAGATGCGGTACACATGGTTATTACGAGGGGAGCATTAACCAGTAAACTTCCGGAAGGGGGCATGGTTGGTGTAGAACTTTCGGCGCAGGAAGTTCAGGCGTATCTTAACGATGCGTTATCCATTGCAACGATAAATATGGACAACTCCTGTGTTATTTCCGGAGCCAGGCCAGCGATTGATGACTTCATTCAGGTACTGGAGCAAAACGATATTGATTATACTGCGTTAAAGATTTCCATTGCAGCGCATTCCCATATGCTAGATGATATATTGGATGAATACAGCAAAGCTATTCAGAACGTTCAGTTTTGTGCACCAAAGATTCCATTTATCTCCAATTTAAGTGGAAAAGAAATAACCAGCGCTGAAGCTGCATCAACTGAGTATTGGGTTAAGCATTTAAGAAATACGGTTAATTTTTTGAATGGTATTAGTTTTTTATTGGAAAAAGGGAATGGCAACTATATTGAAATCGGATCTGGCGGCACACTAACTTCTTTTTTAAAGCAGAATAAGCTCTTTCAAAAAAACAGTTTCGGTATTAACATACTAAGGCATCCTAAAGAGGAGGGTAATGACCATGAGCACTATATGCAATCCCTGGCTAAATTATGGCAAAATGGAGTATCTGTTGACTGGAACGCTTTTAATAGCTATGAAAACTGTTCTAAGATCTCCGTACCTGGTTATTGTTTCGAAAAAACCAACCTGAAAGCAAAAGTTGATCCATTTAGACAAGTGGTAGATATGGGTTTGTTTTTGAATTCAGGAAAGGGCAGTTTACAAACCGCATTTTACCATGAAAGTTGGAGGAAATCAATTCCGGTTACCGGTAATAATATTTCAGGGTTGGCATCCTGCTTCCTGTTTTTTTCAGATGAAAGCGCAATGTCAGGTAACATTACAAGCAAACTTAAACATGAGAATCAGGTATTTGAAGTTAAACAGGGCGATCAATACAAAGAAGATTCATCGTTGTTTATCATCAACCCATTCAGGCAGGAGCATTATGAAAAATTATTTCGAAGTTTGGAAGATAAAGGTATAGAAATAGACCAGGTGATATATAACTGGAAGTTTCAAAGGGATGAGAATATATTGAAATCTTCTGTTCCGGTGATGTATTTGTGTCAAAACCTGGTCATTAACCAAACAGCACGGCTAAGAAAAATTTCATTTATTTCTGTTCTTTCTTCAAATGTTTTTGGCAATGAGCAAACTGATATGGCCCATTCGTTAGCCAAAAAAACGCTTGGAATGATTATAAAGAATAATTCAAATGTATTTCCCTGTTTCATAGACTTAGACACTTTTGGGTTTTCAGAATTATCCGATAAAAGTATTGTAAATGATATTTTGTGCAACTTTACCGTATCGGAAATCGCCTATCGGAACAAACAAAGATGGATTGGTACTTATGAGCAGGTTGATGTTCAATTCCCGGAGCGATCAGGTATAAAAAAAAGTGAAAAAAACTACCTGGTTATTAATGGTTTTGAAGGGGTAGGGGTAGCGCTATTGCAGCATTTGTGTAATGAGTACGATGCAAAACTGTTTATTACCGGCAGCGAGGCCTTAAAAGAAGGTAATGCAGTATTAGAAAAATATAGCAGGCTTGAAAAGTTAAACAGTAAGATTCATTACTATCAACTGAATTGCGATGTACAGGATGAGTTGCATAACCTGGTTGATGAAATTGAAAGCGGACATGGGGTGATTGCAGGGGTGCTTTATATTAATGAAGAAAACACACTGTCTGATTTGTCGGATTTGAATAAATTAATTGAATTACAAACCAGAAAGTTTTTGCCTGTAAAAAACCTGCATGAATGTTTTAAAAATAAGATGCTTGATTTTGTATGGTTCCCGCTAAAACTATCATCCCTCTTTGATGGCATTAATGAGAATATTTATGCAGATACTTATATAAGATTGTTCCTCGAGGAAAATAAAATGGACAGCCCTGCTTGGTCTGCGATCTATCTTGACGATTTGCATAAAGATGCGGGTAATCCGGAAAAACTGGCTAAAATATTTGAAATAACACTAAGCCTGAAATTAACCACTGCCGTTGTTTCTTTCGATGATATTAACAAGTTAAGTCACGTAAATCAACCGAAGTTAAAAGAAGAAAAAAATGCCGGGAAGACGCAAATTGAGTATGAAGCAGCAAGCGATAATTATGTGATGCCTGAAACCGCTTTGGAAAAAGAACTTTGTGAATTATGGCAATCTTTTCTTGGATTTGATAAATTAGGTGTTGAGGATAATTTTTTTGAATTGGGAGGAAACTCTTTAAAGGCAATGACTTTGCTTAAAAGGGTTCAGAAACTGCATAATATCCAAATATCACTTAAAGATTTCTTCAGTAATCCAACGGTAAAATTACTGGCTGAAGAAATTGGTATTGCATCGTTGCTCAAAAAACAACCAGCTAAGAAAGATACAAAATCTGTTAAAATATAAGATTCCATGAATGTTAGTCAATTGCTTACTGAACTAAACGATCAGGGCATTTCTATTTCGGTTGACCAGGAAGATTTGGTCATAAATTATGATGGAGATGAGATGCCTGAAGTTACACTAAGTGAAATCAGGCGAAATAAAAAGGATCTGGTTGCATATTTAAAAAAGTATGCAGCGCAAAGTGATTTCATGGATATTCAGCCTGCGCCGGTGCAGGATAGCTACCCATTATCATCAGCACAGAAAAGAATATGGATATTAAGTCAATATCCTGAAATCTCTAAGGCATATATAATTCCTTCTCAGGTTGCTTTGTCATCCAGCATAGATATTGATATTTTCAGAAGAGCAGTAGAAGCTGTAGTTGACCGTCATGAAATATTAAGAACTGTCTTTAAAGAAAATCAGGATGGCGAAGTGAGACAGTGGGTGCTTTCCAGGACAGAGATGAATTTTGCCATTGATTACCTTGATTATTCTCAACTCGAAAATAGTGAACAGTTAATTAATAAATATGCAGAAGAAGATGGTTTCAGGGAGTTTGACTTGGAAAATGGTCCATTACTGCGGGCATGTATTATTAAATTATCTAAGGATGCCTATTGTTTTTATTACGTGATGCATCATATTATCAGCGACGGATGGTCGCTCACTGTTTTGGCAAACGACGCATTGCGTTATTATGAGGCCTTTAAAGATAGTACTGGATAAAGTGATATTGGGCCACTG
>JANMDL010000192.1:0-1993 GCA_031376295.1 Chitinophagales bacterium | reverse complement strand
TGTTTTTTACATCAAACATTATATGGAACACAACGTGCGATTTATGTGGGCCATTCATGTTAACCATCACTCCTCCCCTTACATGAACCTGTCCACCTCCCTGCGCTCAGGTGTACTCAAATCAGCTTACCGCTATTTCTTTTGGGCGCTACTTATCGGCATTGGTTTTCCTGTGCCCATGTTTTTAATATTGTACGGTGTGGGTAAAGTGTGGGCATTTTTCAGCCATAGCCAGCAATTGGGCAATTGGGGTATCCTTGAAAAATTTACCGTCACACCCAACCATCACCTGCTGCATCATTCCTGTAACGAAAACAACCTGAACAAAAATTTTGGCGAAACATTTCTTTTTTGGGATAAGCTGTTTAATACCTTTAAAATAAACAACCAGCCATTGCAGTATGGCATTGCAGAACCGGTGAACCACGATGATTTTAAGGATGTTGTATTTCATGAATTTAAAAGCATGATAAAGGAGCTAAAAGAGGCTGGCACTGTAAGAGGAAAACTAAAAATTATTTTTGGCAAACCGGATTCTGAAAAATAAACGCCCATTTCCGGTCCCACACTTTAGCGATAGCAGATACCGTAAGCGGAGCTATGATGGCACCTGCATTAGCACCGGAATTAAAGATGCCGCCACCAAAAGCTCTTTCTTTTTCAGGAAACCATTCTGCTACCGTTTTAATGGCAGCCGGAAAATTACCGGATTCCGTCAGACCCAGCGCAACCCCGGACCACAAAAAAGCCCATTGAACCGGTAACAAAGCCATAAGCCGCCTCAGCAACAATCCACAAACCCGTGGTCAATGTATACCCGATTTTAGTACCCGGCTTGTAAATCAACCTGCCCGCCCCCAAAAAACCAAATGTGCAGCATATTTGAAAGGCAATAACAATACTGGCATAATCAGTTTCCAACCAGTTGAAAGCTTCTGGTTTTACAATGTATGAATACTGCCGGCCTTTGGGCCTGACTGCTGTTCGGGTTATAAAGCGCCGGTAAACAAATAATAGCAGGATTTTCACGTTAAATCCTGCTATTATCTTTTTGAGTTTTTAAAACTGTTTCTTAGCAAAATACCTGAGTGACAACCACGATAGCGGAACCAAGACAGCCGCCAATATAAAAAAGGACACATAACTTGTTTTTGTAAGTACAGGCACCAGCCATGTTGTAATTAAAACCCCGGCAACTGCAGCTGTGCCGCCCATGCCGGAAACTGTTCCTACATTTTTTCCATTAAAAAAATCAGATGGAAGTGTGCATACATTGGAGCTGATAAACTGGAATCCGAAAAGTGTAAGCCCTATTAAGGCTATGGTAACTGCAGGCTGCGCTTTAAAATCATTTAACATAAAAGCAATGGTAACTAAGGATAGCAATGTAATGATACAGCCAACAGTAATGGCATTCTTTCTTGCTGTAACCGCACTTACGCCTTTTCTTATTTGCCGGGAAGAAAAATACCCCCCAAGTATACTCCCCAATGCAGCCATTAAATAAGGGAACCATGCAAAAGCCCCGATTTGTTTTATATCAAAAGTAAATTGTTCTTTTAAAAAGGTAGGCAGCCAGGTTACAAACAACCACCAGATAGGATCAATAAAAAAACGGGCTGCTATAATACTCCAGGTTTTTTTAAAATTTAAAAGCTGTCTCCAGGTATAAACTTTTGTTTCGGGTATGGTATTTACTTTATTTGTGTTGCAGTCTAAAATATAATCCTGCTCTTTTTTTGTTATCCATGGGTGTTTATCAGGCCCTGCTTTATTAATCAGCAACCAGGGAATGATCCAGATCAATCCCAATACGGCAATACCTAAAAAAGTTCCTTTCCACCCTATGGCAACATACAATGCTGCAATTATTGGCAGTGCAACTACTGAACCCAGGGATGCTCCTGCATTAAAAAGCCCCTGTGCTATTGCCCGTTCTTTTGCAGGAAACCATTCTGCATTGCTTTTAGTAGCACCCGGCCAGTTACCAGCT
>JANMDL010000188.1:0-1514 GCA_031376295.1 Chitinophagales bacterium | reverse complement strand
AAATTATAAAACATTGATAATCAATAAAATAAATAATTTTACAGTTTATCATATCAATTTAGCTGTGATTCAATGATTTGGCTAAGCCGTTGCGGGTGGTCAAATATAAAAAAGTGATTTCCCTCGAGTATTTCCCTTTCAAAACTGGTTTTAGTAAAATTTCCCCAGTTGTCGATATGCTTTACAAAATGTTCATTTGTACCAAGCACCGCATAAATGGGCACATTTACCGGTCCCAATTGCGAAAAGCTGTCTCCCTCTACCAGCTCAAAATCGGCCCGTATAATCGGTTCAAAAAAATTAAACAGGTCCTCTACCAGGAAAAACTCCAGCGGCATACCGCCAAGCTCTTTCAGTTCCTTCATCAGGTCTTCCCGGGTTAACAAATACCTTTTTTTATTATTCTGAAAGCCGGGCCCTGGATTACCGCTTACGATGATTGCCCGTGGTTTTTTTTCTGCTGCATCCAGCATGTGCGCCAACTTAAGTGAAAGGATGGCCCCCAGGCTGTGTCCAAAAATTACATAATTATCGGTAACTACTTTCTGCATTATTTGTGTAAACAAATCTTTTGCAGCCGCCTCAAAATTATTAATCAGGGGCTCATTTACCCGCCTGCCCCTGCCCGGCAGTTCAAGCGGAATAAACTCAACATCCTGTACATACGGCCGTAAAAACTCAAATGAGTAACAATTACCGCCTGCAAAATGGATAAGGAATACCTGTTTCTTCTTCATAGCACTGTTTATAATTTTGCATCGCTAAGCATCTTAACATTTTTTAACTTTCCAACCGTTGCAATTTGATTAGTAAGCACCATTTTTATAATTGAGCTAAATTCATCGCTGAAAGTTTGTCCTGCAAGTTTGCCAGCTGCAGTTATGCAATCCTGATGCAGGCTGTCAATAACCAAAATATTCTTGTACGCATAAAGAGTATTTATCATTCCTGTATGCAGGGCTTGCATATTGTTTATTATCTGCCCTTCTTTTTCAGGAGAAAATTCGTCGCATACAGCCTGGCTCATATCAATGAAATTTACAACCTGCTCCGATTTATTGCGCAAAGAAGAACCATAAGCCTGTTTAAATTCCTTTTCAATTATCACAGCCGGAACCTGCTGATGCAATCTTCCTTCAAGACACATTGAATGTACCCTGGCAATCACATCCTCAAATGTCTCCGTTCGCCCGAAGTTGATACTTAACGGCAGATAGTTTGTAAAAACACCGATATTGTCTCCGACTTCAAAATCGCCCAACTGCAAATCACGCCCATTAATAAGCATTTGTATCAGCATTGCCTCATTACTTTTATTTGTTTTATACGAATATAAAAACATCATAGCGGTAAAGAAGCTGGCGGGGAATATGTTATTTTCCTTGCAATACCTGCGTATTTCAGCATACTGTGTTTCACCAATCACTGTTTTCGTCAATAAAAAACCTGTCTGGTTTTCCCTGCTGCCATTTCTTCCATATTCTTTCTTTGCGGCCAGGGGCTTTGTAATATCC
>JANMDL010000179.1:0-7274 GCA_031376295.1 Chitinophagales bacterium | reverse complement strand
CGCAGTCAATCTGCAGCTCGGCGGGGGCAGCCAGGCTGTCTTTAGCCAATATGCCTTTTACCAATGTTACAATTTTACCAGCCAGCCAGCCGGTTTTAAGTGAATCCATCTGGTGCAGCGATTCGTTGGTAATAAACACTGTGGGGATGATGGCAAAGCCCGGCTGTTCTTTGAAATTAATAACCGCCTTTGGTATGGGCTGGCGGGTGGCTTCATCCCAATCCACATCAAAAAACTTTACATACAGCGTATCAATCTTTAAGGAATCCATCCTGGCTTTTTCGTAGGCTGATAACTGAAAGTTTGATTTCCAGTAATAAAAGGCGGGCTCAATGGTGCGGGGAATATGCTTTTCATTATCGGTACAGGCTGATAGTATAATGATGCTGAAAAACAACAGGCTGCTATGCCCAACCGCCAACCAGCTGTTGAACGGAGCGTCGCCCGCAGGATCCTGTGGACAACTATGTTTCATAGCATTCCTGCTGCCGGTAACCAAAAAATATTTTATTAACCTGGATATGTACATCGGCACTGCTAATTGTTTTATTTTGTGGCCTGAAAATAACAAACTAACAACTATGCTTGCAAAAAAATATTTACTGCTCCTGTGCCTGGTTTGTACAGTTGCGGTTTCGGCACAAACAAAAACGGGTGTTATCAGCGGCCCTATGCTGGGCTATGTGGAGCTGCGTAATGCCATGGTATGGCTGGAAGTGGCTCCTTCGGTAAAAAAAATGGAAATAAAATATTACGAAGAGGGTGGGATGACCAACGTGCAAACACAGGTGTACAAGGGTGAACTGGGCAAAGATTTTAACCCGGTAAAATTTGAACTGAACGGGCTGAAGATGAACACTACTTACACCTACGGTTTTGTTATTGATGGCAAACCTTTTGTACAAAAGTATAAAACCCAGTTTACTACCAAAGACCTGTGGCAATGGCGCAAACCGGCACCCGACTTTAGTTTTTTAGCGGGCAGTTGTGCTTATTTTAACGAACCTGCTTACGACAGACCGGGTAAACCCTATGGCTGGGACAGTACCATTTTTGAAACCATGGCGGCTACACCGGCTGCTTTTCACCTGTGGCTGGGCGATAACTGGTACACCCGTGAAGCGGATTATTATACTGCCTGGGGGCTTAACTACCGTGCCAGCAGAGACAGGAGTACTCCATCACTGCAAAAGTTTTTGAGCAGTATGCCGCAGTATGCCATTTGGGACGATCATGATTTTGGCCCCAATGATGCCAACAGCAGTTATATTTTTAAAGAGCAGAGCAAAAAAGTATTTGACAGCTACTGGTGTAACCCCAGCAGTGGTGAAGAGGGCAAGGGTGTTTACACAAAGATCAGTTATGGTGATGTGGATATATTTATGCTGGACGACCGTTTCTTCCGCAGTGCTGATAATATGCCGGAAATTATTGACGGGCAACCCAACCTTAACAAACAGATGTATGGCGCACAGCAAATGCGCTGGCTGGAGAATGCGCTGGGCTTTAGTACCGCTACTTTTAAAATTATTGCTACCGGCAGCCAGGTGCTTAACCCCATGAGCCCTTTTGATTGTGTAAGACATTTTCCTGCTGATTTTGATTTTTTGATGGACATGCTGGAGCGTAATAAAACAAGCGGTGTGCTGTTTTTAACCGGCGACCGCCACCACAGCGAAATCATTAAAGAAGAAAGAAAGGATAATTATCCCCTGTACGATATTACTGCATCACCATACACATCTGGCGTGGCAAAAGCATTTGGCAAAGAGGCTAACAATCCTGCCCGTGTGGCTGGCACATTAGTGGAAGCACAGAATTTTGCCAAAATATCAGTAAGTGGCAAACGCAATGAAAGAATGCTTAAAGTGGAGTTTATTGGCCTGAAGGGGGAGAAAATGGGCGAATGGAGTGTGGGGGAAAAGGAGCTGAAGTAATAATGTGCAAATGTAGCAATATGCAAATGTGCTAATATGCTGATTGGATGATGTGGTGATGGGGATCTTTGAACTTTTAAACGTTGAACTATCAAACGTTGAACTTTCGTAAACAATTACCTGCTGGTGGGTATAATAGTTGATTGATTTGTTGGGATATTTGATGAAATTTTCAACGATGAAGCAAGGGATATTTTTAGTGCTGCTGATGTGTACATTGAGTGGCCAGGCACAGAACAGCAAACTTACTGCAACAGAACAGTCAGTTAAGAAAGTGGTAACAGACTTTTACAAGTGGTATGCGGGCAACTGGAAAAAGATGGATAGCTTTAAGCTGTACAAGAGCAAAAAGACAAAAGATGCTCCGCCTTATGTAATTGACTGGAAAGCAGCAGAAAAATATTTTAGCTTTATCCGCAGCAAAGTACCGCAGTTGGGCGAAACATTCATCAGCAACCAAAAATTGTTTTTTAAACAGTGCCAGAGCGATTTTGATGCCAACCCCGGCGAAGAAATTGCCAGTGGTTTTGATTACGACCGATTTGTGGGCGGACAGGAAGATCCGGCGCTGATTATTAAGGAAACCATACTGGCTGAAAACAATGGCTGGAATGTTGTGATAAAGGGTAATAAAGCGACAGTTTTTATTTTTGATAATCACAATGGCGCTGAAGGCAACAAAGGCAAAGTTGAAATGGTAAAGGAAAAAGGGAGTTGGAAAATAGCCAAAGCAATTGAATCGGTTACGGAATAAAATAAGCAGCATGAAATTTATTACAGCAACCGTGTTACTGATATTAGCAGTGCCTTCAATGGCACAGTTATACACTATTGAAAACAACGAGGTGAAAATAGACAAAGTAATTTCATTTAAACCGGGTACTGACAAGCTGGAGTCTTCAAGCAAGGACGCTCTAATTATCATTCAGCAATTACTAACTGAAAAACCAGCCGTAACTACACTGCGCATTGAGGGCCACAGCGATAATACCGGCGATGCTGCAGCTAATCAACTGCTTACCGAAAAAAGAGCTTTGTCTGTTTGTAAGGCATTGGTGGCTATGGGTGTGGATTGCAAGCGGCTGCTGCCTGTGGGCTTTGGCGGCAACAAACCCATTGCTGACAACAGCACTCCCGAAGGCATTACTAAAAACCGGAGAATCAATTTTGTTATTGCAGCGCTGCGCAACAGGATGATTGGTGGTATGCCTGCAGATGGGGGAGGTAATATGGCGGGGGCGATTTGCCAATAATTTCTGATGATGCCAGTGCAGGGTTAGGAGTTGGGATAGCTATTTTTAAATTACAGACCTCAGTTTTTTAATATCAGCATATATTTTTTATAGCATCAGGGTTGTAAACTTTGTTCTGTTATCATTTGGCATCATTTCAGGCTTTTTTGCTCCACATTACCACTGCTGCCCACGGGCTGCCGGATGCAGCGGGGCAGCCACGCCATGGGCGGGGCCAAAGCCCGCAGCAGCCGGAACAAATGCTGCCGGAGGTACTGCTGCCGAAAGCCCCAAGCTGTATTTATAAAGAAAAGGGCATAAAAAAAACCACCCTTTGCAGAGTGGTTCTTAAAGTTTATCAAGGTGAGGCTATGGTTTTATTGTTTTACAAATCTTACTGTTTTTGATGTGCCATCGCTGGTATAACCGCTTACCTGATACATACCTGGTGACAGCTTACTTACATTCAGGGTAACCTGGTTGCTGCCCGGCACCAATGTGATGGTTTGCTTTTGTACCTGCCTGCCGCTGATATCAGTTACCAAAATGTCCATACGTGAATTGGCGGTGGCGGCGATGTTTACATAAGCATTGGTTTGCACCAATGTTGGTACAACAGAAAGGATGTCGAACTTACTTTCTTTATTGAGCATTGATATGGTATTGCTGTAGCTAACCTTGCCATCCACATCAATCATTTTAAGACGGTAGTAGTTGATGCCGTTCAGCGGATTGGCATCGGTAAAGTTGAACGCCTGCAGGCAACGGGCCTGAGTGGCAGTAAGTGAAGTGATAGAAGTGAAACGGCTGGCATCGTTGCTGCGCTCTATTTCAAATGTAACCTGTGCAGATGTGCAGGTAACTTTCCACTCTGTATTGTGTACATTGCCCTGGCGGCTGCCTTTAAAGTACTCCAGCGTTATGGGTACCGGGGCCGATTTTTTGCTGGTGATGTAAAACCCGGAGAAACCTGTAACGGGAATGGTTACTTCCCACCAGTTGCGGGTAGCGTTCCAGATAACTGTTACACCTGCTGTGGCAGTGGTAAAGTCGGTGAAAGTACCAGTGGTATAGCTGCCGGGTTGTGTGCCCGTGCCATGAAACTGGCGAAGTACCAGGTTGGCTATACCAGTAGCATCAGCGGAGCCGGTTGGCAGTAATTTGTGACCGCTATCGGTAGCACGCAGGTTAAACTTATTGAATTCAGATTGTAAGAAGAATAATTTTACGGTAGCTGTGGCAGTAGCAGGGCTTACCTGCGGCTCAATGTCGTAATTGCGGGCAAGGTACAGGTCAATAGTACCTTTTTTAGTAGCGCCGGTATCCACCCTTACACATGAATTAACCACGTTGCTTACCGGGCTTGCACCTGAGGGCAATATGTTGGCAATAAGGTTACAGTTAGCATCCCTGTAATCGGTACTGCCTGATATGGTTTTATTTTGACAGATAACTGTGCCGCCTGCTGCTGGTGTGCCTGCCAGTGTGTAACTAGCCGGGTCGATGGAGACGGTGGTATTGATATTGCCGGTAGCGCCGCTTGTGGCATTAGTGGCAGTAATAGTATAAATAGTGGTTATGGTGGGACTGGCAACAACAGTGGCTCCTGTAGTAGTATTTAAGCCTGTTGCTGGCGACCATGAAAAGTTAATTATATCGGGAGTAAAACGGTAGCCATTGGTAAACCCGGTAGATGTCCAGTTGGTGGTATTGTTGCGGCCCGTAACAGTATTGGCTGATGTACCCGCTGCATTTTCTACTCCCTGCGCCTTGCCAAGGGTAGTATTGCCAACTGCGCTGGTATGAATTTCTACAATATTGCCATTTTCTTTCAGCTTTATCTGAAATGTAGCAGTGCCACCACCTGTGCGGAAAAGTACATTGGTATAGCTGATTACAAAAACCCTGTTAGGGAAACTGCCTTCATCATAATATTCTAAACTGCCGCCGCTTGCACCCCTTAGGTCAAGGTCGGCATTAACGCCATGTACCGCATTGTTGGGCGATATGGCATTGGGCAACACAAAACCGTTGCCGGTATTGGTAGAGCCTGCACCACCCATGCCAATCCAACCATTGGAGCAGATGTGAATGCTGCTGTATAAATTGCCAAAATACCTGAAATTGAAGGGCAAAGAGATATTGTCCCAGCGGCAATCGTCTAATGTACTGCCCGATGAGGTAGGTGTAACGGCTACACCGGCATCAGCCAGTAAATTCATGCCAGGGTTAAACGACATATCCAGCGGTATAGTGCTGACGGTATAGCCAACCGGCGTAGCTGATGCGGTAATTTGAGTGGAATTGCCCGAGCAAATAGTTGGGGTATTTGCAAAAGCACTTACGGTCAATTGTGCCTGCCCGTTAAGTATAGTGAGTAAGAATACTGGCAAAACCAGGTAGATTTTGTTCATTTTTATTGGATTTTGACTACTCTAAACGTGAAATCAACCTGATTATTGCACAAAATGGTAGAAATTATACCCATTGTAATACCAATGTCGCTTAGTTAACGGGTAGCATGAATTAAATATGTAATGCCTGACATCATCTGCAGGTCTGCTTTAGGTTAAGCTACTGTAATAAAAGCAATGCTACGCAGTATTTTGGGTGCCCCAGAAAACACAGAAGCACAGACAAATAAAGCATACAGTGCTTCTGTGCTGTGGCAATGATTTATAATTACGAAACGGGGAATTACTCCCCGTTCGGAGTTCTGTACAGTATCAGTATTATCCTATACTGCTTATTTCCTTTCGGGTTTCTGGTTTTCTTAGCTAAACGACAATGAATTGTAATACTATTTTTTATTTTATCTATTCCTTTCCATCAAACAAATTTCCCAACCCGCCGAGTATGCCGCCTTCTTCCTTACGCTTGTACGTACCATACTGCATAATCCGCCCGGCCAGCCTGCTGATGGGCAGCGACTGCAGCCATACTTTGCCGGGGCCACGCAGCACGGCAAAAAATAATCCTTCGCCGCCAAACATCCAGTTTTTTATACCTTTTACAAATTCCACATCAAAATCAATACCTGCCGTGTAGGCCACCACGCAGCCAGTATCCACCCGCAACAGTTCGCCAGGCTGCAGTGTTTTTTCCACCACATAGCCTCCTGCATGCGCAAAAGCCATTCCATCACCTTCTAATTTCTGCATAATGAAACCTTCGCCGCCAAAAATACCGGTGCCCAGTTTGCGCTGAAACTCAATACCGATGCTTACGCCCTTGGCTGCACATAAAAATGCATCTTTTTGTGCGATGATTTTACCGCCAAGCTGCTGCAAATCAAAAGCGATGATTTTGCCGGTATAGGGCGCTGCAAAGCTTACCCTTCGCTTACCCTGCCCCACATTGGTAAAGGCCGTCATAAACAGGCTTTCACCCGTGAGTATGCGCTTACCTGCACTCATGAGCTTGCCCAAAAAGCCAGTACTCTGCTGCTGGCTGCCATCGCCAAAAATGGTATTCATCTGTATGCCGTCGTCCATCATCATAAAGGCGCCGCTTTCGGCTACGGCTGTTTCATTGGGATCCAGTTCTATTTCTACAAACTGCAGTTCTTCTCCATAAATTTTGTAATCAATGTCGTGTGCTGTTGCCATGGTATATTTTTTTGTGAAGATAATGGGTTTGGAATTTTTTGAGCAGTAAAATTGTGATAAATGGTGGGTGGTAATATCCTGCAATTGCATAATCGTTGGCAGTACCTCAGTTTGAATAAGTATACGCTGCTTCACAGCTTTTGAGATGCCACAGAAAACGCTGAAACACAGAAAAATACAATAACAGTGTTTCTGTGCCTCAGTGGCAATTGATAATTCGATGCGCCGTTGGTCAAAAGACCAGACGGCGGCGAGCGCTCATTGCATGTTCCATTGCTCTGCCCTTCAGATTCCATTGCTCCGCCCTTCGGGGCGGAGAAAAAAAAGGGCTTTAGCCCCAAAATTAAAATGAGGATTATTTTTTTATCAAATCCCCCGGCGTAACCTCGTTGCTCAGCAGCCAGCCAAATAGTTGCCAGCGTTTGGCTGGGTTGGATGCAGTGCCGCCGCCGGCTTCTATATAATTTTTTACCAGGTCCTGCCCGTAATTATAATTG
>JANMDL010000161.1:0-1937 GCA_031376295.1 Chitinophagales bacterium | reverse complement strand
TCTGGCTGATATGCTGCATACAAATATTTTCAAAAGCATATCCGCTCCAGGCCTTATAGGTATTTTGCCTGCTCAATTGCTCCCAGGTGCCGCTGCCCCCCTTTTTATTTGCTTTAATAAATTTGAGGTAAAAGAGAGAATATAAATCGGTCAGCTTATACACCGCAGTTTTCTTTTTATTTATCAGCGGTTCATAAAAAGACACAAAATCACAGTCTACCAATTCCTCCAGGGTTCTTGACAGGGAAGCTTCACTTATTTTGGATTTTGCACCAATGTCTGACCTTGTCATACCCTGCGGCTTTGACGCAAGTGTTTCTATGATTTTAATATGCAGTGCCGCATTTTTAAACAGCGAGTAGTACAATTGCCCATACTCCTCATTCAAAAGGCCCTTAGGCGAAAAACAAACAGCATCTATTAATTGTGTGGCACTTTTACCTTTTGTAATTTCTTTAAGGTAAAAGGGAATGCCCCCCATTGCCATATAAATTTCCACTATTTGATATTGCGTAAGTTTTGCCCCCAGTGATTGTACAAACAGGGCTGTTTCATAAAGATTGAATGGCGCCAGTTTTATGCGCTGGGTTATCCGGTTGTACAAGCCTCCCCTGGCATTAATCAGGTTCTTTTTTATCCACGAAGATGCTGACCCGCAGGCAATGAGTAAAACATTGTCCATAGCAGACACATGCTTGTTCCAGAAATATTCAAGAGCCGATATAAAGTTTGATTTTGGATTATCTAACCAGGGCATTTCATCAATAAACACCACATACTTTGATTTTTTATCCGGCAATGCAGCCAGGTAATTTGCCAGGTACCTGAATGCCTCCTGCCAGCTTGCTGGAACCTGTTTTTCTTTTTTACCTTTTGATTTTTTCAGGTATTCATCAAAAAAATTTTCCAGTTGCTCATTCAGCGGCCCTTCTTTTTTCCCGGTAAAATCAAATACAATATTACTTTTTAAATACTGCCTTATCAAAAAAGTTTTACCTACTCTTCGTCTGCCATATACAGCCAAAAACTCTGGTTTACCCGATGTCAATATGCTGTCAAGTTTTTCTGTTTCATACTCCCTGCCTATAAGTTTGGCTACGCTTTGCATTTTTATTGTTGCTTTATACTTGGAGAAATCTACTCAAAAATATCACATTTCTCCAAGTATAAAAAATATTATCTGGAGAAATCTACTAAAAAATACCACATTTCTCCAAGTATAACCCCTCCAGTCAATAGCTTATTTATTAATAAATTCCTGCTAATTCGCCACCGCCCTCACCGTGTACCCTTCTTTGCGCAACAGTTCAATCAGGCCCTGCTTACCCACTAAGTGTCCGGCACCAACGCCTGCAAATATGCTTTGCTTTTGCATGATGGCTTTCAACTGCTTCACCCAGTTGCGGTTGCGGTTATACAGCAGTATTTCAGGGTTATCGCTCATGCCAAACTTTTCATCACTAAACATTTTTTCAATATCATTGATGCGCTGGCTTTTGTACACAGTAAGCATCGCATCAAAATATTTTTTGTACTGCTGCAGGCTGTCAATCGTTTTCAGCAGTTCCTCTGCCTGTTTTTCGTAAGGAATGCTGTCGAAGACCGAAGCCTGGAAAGCCATTGTTTCCAGTCCCTTAATTTCCTTCTTGTCCTGTTTTGCTAATTTCATCAGTTGCTCCTCCACTCCGCTGACGGTTTTACAGGGCATCATTTTAGGGTACAGCAATGCACCTGCCACAGAAGGTTTTATACGCTCAAAAAATGACAGTGGCATTTTAAGGCTGTCTTTGAAATAACGCTCTAACCTGGCGTATTCATCAGCAGTGTACAGGTCTTTAAGCTTCTTGCCGCCCTTCATGTTCATCAGGGCTAAACCGCCGAGCATGGTTGCCGGGTCGTCCATATCCAGCTCCATATACATCAGGTCGCTGTACTGT
>JANMDL010000150.1:0-5451 GCA_031376295.1 Chitinophagales bacterium | reverse complement strand
CAATTATCACAAATAAGCAGCATTGATTTTGAGAACCATAGGAATTATTGGCTTGATAAATTCAGAGAGGAAATCCAGGTAATTGAACTCCCTGGTGAAAAATTGCGACCGAAAATTAAAACCAATAATGGCGAATTGGTCGAAATATATTTTCCAAAGGATGTTACCACTAAATTAAGGAAGGTAGTTAGAGAAAGGCAAAGTAGTATGTTTACCATTTTGCTGAGTATTTTCGAAGTTTTATTATATAGATATACCAATCAAAATGAGATTATTGTTGGCACAGCTGTTGCGGGACGGGATTATGCTGGACTGGAGGATCAAATAGGTTTTTATGTTAATACCCTGGCGCTTAAAAACGAGGTTATTCCCGGGGAATTATTCGTGCAATTATGCGAAAGGGTAAAGATGAATTTGCTTGAATCAATCTCACATCAGGCATATCCATTTGATACATTGGTTGAGGACCTGAACATGAAAAGGGACAGCAGCAGAAACCCGTTATTTGATATTATGTTTACTTACCAGGATGCCGGGTTGTCAAACAATGATGAATTCACTTTAAAAGATAATGATGTTGAAAAGATACATCATAAAGGCAAGCGTAATGCAAAATTTGATATTGAAATAAATGCTATTGATATCGGCAGTTATATTAAATACATTATAAACTATAATAGTGATGTTTTCAATTACGAGATTATCGAGCAATTGCTGAACCACTTTAAAAGATTAGCTGAAGTTATTGCTGATAACCCAGGCCAAAAAATAGAAAAGTATAGATTCTTGTCTGAAATGGAACAGCATAAGCTTTTGATTGAGTATAACAATACTGGACAAAGGTTTCCTTCAGATAAAACAATAATAGAACTATTTGAGGATACTGTAAATGAATACCCGGATAGGATTGCTGTGTTTACTGAACAGGATTCGTTAACCTTTATGCAGCTGAATGCAGCGGCCAATCGTTTAGGCAACTATTTAAGAGGCAACTATAATATTACTGCAGAAGATTTGGTGGGTATAGAGTTGCCCAGGGGAATAGAATTAATGATTGCTTTATTTGGAATATTAAAGGCAGGTGCTGCTTATGTTCCAATAGACCCGAAGAACCCTGAAGGCAGAAAAGCATATATCAAAGAAGACGCTCAGTGTAAATGTGTAATAGATGAATCATTCTATTATCAGTTTGCAGAAATAGCAAATCATTTTGCCGATCATAACCCTGTGAAAGTGAATACGGCTGCTTCCCTGATATATACTATATATACTTCTGGCTCAACAGGAAACCCCAAGGGAGTGATGATTGAAAACCATGCTTTGGTAAACCGGTTGTTATGGATGCAAAAAATATGTAATTTAAGTAAAGAGGACGTTATTCTGCAGAAAACAACCTATTCTTTTGACGTATCTGTGTGGGAATTACTTTGGTGGAGCATCACCGGATCAAAATTATATCTCCTTGAACCCGAAGGTGAAAAAGATCCGTTTAAAATTGTAAACAGTATTCATTTTGCAAACGTGTCGGTGATGCATTTTGTGCCGTCAATGCTGTTTCCGTTCTTAAATTATTTAAAACATTCACCTGAAGAGAAAGGAAAATTAAAAAGTTTAAGGCAAATATTTACCAGTGGTGAGGCCTTATCGAAAGATTACAGGGATCTGTTTTTCCAGGAATTGCCCTGGGTGCAGTTAATGAATTTGTACGGGCCTACTGAAGCGACTATTGATGTTACTTATTACGATTGTCTTGAGGAACGAAATGACCATTTTATTCCGATAGGTAAACCTATTGATAATACCCAAATGTATATTTTAGATGAGCGTAGAGAATTGGTTCCTCATGGGGTAAAGGGTAAATTATACATTGCTGGCAGGGGGCTTGCCAGGGGATATTTAGAAAAACCGGATTTGACTAACGAAAAGTTTATTCCCAACCCATTTGTGCCGGGGGGGGTGATGTACGACACTGGTGATATGGCGCAATGGCTTAAAGATGGTAATATTAATTTTTTAGGGAGGGTTGACGACCAGGTTAAAATAAGAGGATTCAGGATTGAACTTGGTGAAATAGAATATCATCTTAGGGAAATGAATGGTATTGATGAAGCAGTGGTTTTGTTAAAAGAGACGCCTGCCTCCGGGCAAAAAGAATTGATTGCGTTTGTTGTTTCAAAACGAAAGCAGGATGCAGCTGATTTAAAGAACTATCTTTCAGATAAGGTACCGTATTATATGGTTCCCGTGCATTTTATTCAAATTGATCAAATACCTTTAAATGCCAGTGGAAAAACCAGCAAAAAAGCATTGCTTAGTTCTGATTTTGTCGAATTGTCTCATGCAACGGAATATGTACCACCCAAAAATGAGTATGAAACTATTCTTGTACGTGTAAGCGAAGAGGTTTTAAACAAAAGGAAAATAGGTACAAAAGATAGTTTTTATGCGCTTGGTGGCGATTCCATCAAGGCCATACAAATGGCGTCCCGGTTAAAACAATTAGGGTACACGCTTAAGGTGGAAGAAGTGTTGAAAAATCCTGTTTTTGAAAAGCTGGCTATCCATGTTTTTACCAATACAAAAAAAATTAACCAGGAGCAGGTAACAGGTGAAGTAATGTTAACGCCCATTCAGTTTTATTTATTTGATAATTTTGAATTACCTCATCATTTTAATCAGTCTGTTGTTCTCAAGTGCCGGGATTCGGTTGATTTAGGAGCATTACATCTTTCTTTTTCAGAAATACTGAAACATCATGATGCATTAAGAATATCTTTCAAAAAAAATGATGAAAAAAGCCTGCAGTATAATCATTCGATAAGCGATTTGGAATTCAGTGTAGTATCTTATGATTTATCGGATTCCGGAAACCCTTATGAGGAAATGAGTATGTTGGCTGCAAAATTACAGGCATCATTCAAGCTTGATGCTTCCCCTCTTTTAAAAGTAGCTTATTTTAAACTGGAGCAAAGTGATTATTTAGTGATAATAATACACCACCTCGTTGTGGATGGAATTTCGTGGAGAATTTTGATTGAGGATTTGTCGCTCCTTTACAGGCAGGCATTAAACAGCGAGCCGTTAAAATTACCTTTAAAGACAGATTCTTTCAAAAAATGGGCACAAATTCAAAAAGAATATGCCAATAGTAATAAAATGCGGGATGAGGCAATCTATTGGAAGCTCATGTGCAGTCAGGGAATTCCTCAATTGAAAACCGATAGAAATGTTGCGGGTAAAGTATTTTTAGATAAGGAATTAATGTTTAACCTGGATGACCGGACAACAGAATTGCTACAGACGAAATTTCATAGGACATATAATACTGAGATCAATGATGTTTTGTTAGTGGGCCTGGCATTGGCAATAAAGGAAGTTCTTGAACAGGAACAGGTATTGGTAAAGATGGAAGGACATGGCCGGGAAGAAATATTTGGCGATGTTGATATTAGCAGAACTGTTGGGTGGTTTACATCCATTTACCCTTTTGTTTTGGATATTTCCGGAGCCACTAATCCGGTAAACAGCCTGGTTAAGGTAAAGGAAGCCCTGAGGAAAATTCCCAATAAGGGAATTGGTTTTGGAATGTTGAAATACTTAACCGACGAATTTAAAGAATTAAAGTTCTCGCCTTCTGTTATATTTAATTATTTGGGCGATTTTGACACGTCTTTTTCAGCCGGGAATAGTACTGGTTTTAGTTACTCTTCAGAATATATTGGCGAAAATATTGCAAGGGAAAATATTGAAGATGTGTTGCTTAATGTTTCCGGTTCCATTACGTCGGGAAAACTCTATATGAGTATCATGTATGCCGGGTCGGTTTATACAGGCAGAACGATAGATAAATTGGCAAACGCCTTTAAAAATCAACTTATTGGGTTAATTGAGCAGGTGTCCAGCGAACGGATATCATATAAAACACCTTCAGATTTGTCTTACCCGAAATTGACTATTGAAGAGTTGAATTCTATTGACGCTGTAAGCACGGTGGAGGATGTTTATGAACTTTCTCCTTTGCAGGAAGGAATTTATTATCATTGG
Source organism: Chitinophagales bacterium (assembly GCA_031376295.1). Classification (GTDB taxonomy): domain Bacteria; phylum Bacteroidota; class Bacteroidia; order Chitinophagales; family Chitinophagaceae; genus Ferruginibacter. The sequence goes on along the minus strand of JANMDL010000150.1, from coordinate 1,407 downwards.
CTGATAAGCAAGAATACTTCATTGTATTTTGAGCAGGTTTCTTACAGGCTGCAGGTTACCAGCATAAAAATAAGCCAGGTTCAAGAGGCTTTTCAGAAATTGGTAGATATGCACGCTGTGCTTAGAAAAGGCTTTATCAATGGGTTATCAGATATTCCATTGCAGATTGTTAGAAAAGATGTGGTTGCTCATTTTCATGTTGAAAACCTGCCGTTTGCATTAGGGCAGAATGATGTTGACAACTTTATCAGGCATTACAAAATTAAAGACAGGGAAGAAGGATTTGATTTATCTGACCACTCTTTAATGCGCCTGAAGATTCTGAACCTGGGTGAAAACCAATTTGAATTTATATGGAGTTATCACCACATCTTAATGGATGGTTGGTGCATGAGTATTTTGATTCACGATTTTAACCAGATTCTGAATGCGATTTGTCAGAATAAACCTTTAGTTAATCCGACCTCAAGGCCTTATTCTGATTATATTCTGTGGTTAAAGAATATAAATGCCGAAAAATCATTATCCTACTGGAGAAAATACCTGGATAACTATGATAGTGTTGCAGTTATGCCATTCGTTAAGGAAATACAGCAAGGTACTTTTACTGAAACGGTTAAATCGCTGAAAATAGATGAAGCGTTGTTTGTTAAAATTAAAAAACTATGCAGTTCAATTGAAATAACACAAAGCACTTTTTTGCAAACAGCCTGGGGGTGGTTGTTGTCAAAGTATAATAATACTGATGACGTGGTTTTTGGGGCAGTAGTATCCGGCAGACCGGCTGCATTGAATGATATTGAGCGTATGGTGGGGCTGTTCATTAATACAATACCTGTGCGTATACGGTATAAACAGAATAGTACTCTATTTGCTTTGTTAAAAGAAATACAGGAAACCGCAATCAGTAGTAATGAGCATCATTATCTAAGTCTTGCAATGGTGCAGGCACAGAATGACCTTGGTGCTGCATTGATCAATCATATCATTGTGTTTGAGAATTTCCCTGTAAAAGCGGCTATCAGTGAAGATGCGGCTAATGTGCAGCATAGCAGTATGAGTATAAAGCAGGTAGAGGTTTTTGAACAAACCAATTATGACCTGAATATTATAGTTATGCCTTCGCAGAATGCATTGCAGGTAGAATTCAGGTTCAATGCAGGCAAGTATGAACCTGCTTTGATGGAAACACTTGCAACGCATTTCTACAATGTCATTGAGCAGTTTGCAGGATCAGGGGATCAGCCGTTACAGCAAATTCACTATTTATCATCTGCTGAGCGCAACCAGGTTTTGAATGAGTTTAATGCATCTGTTAAAGTTTATGAGCCTTTTAAAACGGTGTTAGACCTTTTCGGGGATCGGTCATCAGAGTTTCCCGATCAGGTGGCAGTACGTTTTTTGGAT
>JANMDL010000122.1:0-14576 GCA_031376295.1 Chitinophagales bacterium | reverse complement strand
CAGTAAACTCCTGCAACTCATATCCAACTGAAGTAAATACCAATGTTACGGGCAGGCTTTTAACAGTGAGCCTGAAATTACCCTTGTCGTCGGTAAACGTACCTGTACTCCCCCCCTTTACTGTAACAGAAACAGCCGAAGACCCTTCCTTTGTACTGCTGTTCTTTACATTACCACTGATGGTTACATTCTGAGCTGTTGCAGCAATCGTAAACAGATTAGCAATCAGAAACATAACCAAATAGCCCGTAAATTTTCTCATACCTGGTTTTTTAGTTTTAAAATATTCAGCAAAATAAGCATTGTTATTTTTTTGTAAAAATTTAATTTATCCCATCTGTTAAAATCTTATTGCTCCCGGATTGGGCATTTTGGCTTAACGCAGCTAATTTAGCGCCATGGCAGCATATCAATTTTTACAACAAAGCAATTTTTACAGCGGCAAGGTAAGGGATGTTTACACAATAGCAGACAAAATACTGGTAATGATAGCAAGCAACCGCATTTCGGCCTTTGATGTTATTCTTCCCCGACCCATCCCATTTAAAGGACAGGTTTTAAACCAAATCGCTGCATATATGCTGGATAAAACTAAGGATATATGCCCCAACTGGCTGCTAACCGTGCCTGCGCCGCAGGTAAGTATTGGCAAAAAATGCTCCCCGTTTAAGATTGAAATGGTGGTAAGGGGCAACCTTACCGGCCATGCCTGGCGTACTTACAATGCAGGCACGAGGCTGCTTTGCGGTATAACAATGCCCGAAGGAATGAAGGAAAACGATTATTTCCCCTCGCCCATCATCACCCCCAGTACCAAGGCATCCGAAGGACACGATGAGGACATCAGCAAAGAAGAAATTATCACACAAGGACTGGCCACTGCCGCCGAATGGAACATATTAGAAAAATACACCCTGGCACTTTTTGCCCGTGGTAAGGAAATTGCTGCCAAACAGGGCCTTATATTAGTAGATACAAAATATGAATTTGGCAAAATAGGTAATGAAATTTACCTGATGGACGAAATACACACCCCTGACTCCTCCCGGTATTTTTATGCAGATGGTTTTGAAGCAAGGCAGGCCGCAGGTGAAAGACAGCTCCAACTGAGCAAGGAATTTGTAAGGGAATGGCTGATTGAAAACAATTTTATGGGCAAAGCCGGGCAAACAGTACCCGAAATGAGCGATGAGTGGATAAACACCATCAGCAACCGGTACATTGAACTATACGAAAAAGTAATCGGCGAAAAATTTGTGCCGGCGGATTTGAGTGAGGCGGAAGTGGTGGAAAAGATTAATACTGCGCTGGGGACAATTATGAATTAAAAATGAAGAATTAAGCACTACTCTGCACTATCAGCCCCTGTCATCCAAATTGCGAATGATGAATGTTGAAGGACGAATGTGCCGAACCTTGAAACTTTCAACTTTGAACTCCCCACTATCCACTATCCACTATCCACTATCAACTCTCAACTCTCAACTACTAAGCAGGCACTTTAGCTCTGAACCCATTCTTTACAATAGCCGTTGTTTCTTTAAATACCCCACTAATGGAGACCATATTCAGCGGAAACTCCAGCAACACATGTGTAAAACTCAAAAAGAACAACCATTGCAGGCCAAACTTATAACTGTAAGCATACAATGCCAATGATACAATCCACAACACAATCACCGCAATAAACCTTACTTTAGGCACTTTGTGCCATTTGATAATCTCTGTTTTACTGAACCAGTTGAGGTAATGATATGTATAGGCAAATGCTATGAAGCGGGTAACCAATATGCCGGTGGGCGAATGAAATACTAATTTCTGCCATTCAGTATTGTAAAACTGGCGGTACTGTTCATCAGTAGTAATGGTTACCGGCACAGTTAGCTGCTGGTCGAAAAACCTGCTCAGTATCTGCTGGTTGAGGCTGAAAAAACCTTCGCTGGAAAGCGGGTTGCCATAAGCGCTTTTTCCATATTCTGTAACAGGCATAAAAGTGGTATCCCGGAAAAGGAAAAACAATAAAAGCGGGCAGATGATCAATACCACCACCGACCACAACCCCGATTTGCTTCTGCTTTTTAATGCCCCATAGAGCATAAAAAAACCGGTAAAAATATATACATGAATGAGGGTGGGCACAAAGGAAGTAAGAATCATTGTTAATAAACCTTCATTACCGGTTTCCTGCATACTGTTGTTGTACATCTGGCCATAAACGCCCAGGGAGATAAAAAATACAAAAGCAATACCGACTATTTTAAGGATATGGTTCTTTACAAAAGCAACTATAATACCACTAAAAAAAGCGATGAAAAGTAATTTTTGATAAATGTTCCAACTGCCTGCCATTTCACGGTTTTCCTCAGTATTAAAGGGCCACCATTTATAATTGCCTGCAACATCCCACAAGCTAAGAACGACCCCGATTGCCAGCAATATCAAAAAATCATATTTTCCCTTGGCAAAATACTGCCTGTCGTGCAGCCAGCTTATTTCGGTTAGGTAATGCAGGGGGCCAAGTACCGCATAGGCAAACAAAAAAACCTCAAAGGGCATGATAAATGCTGCAATACAGCTTGCAATCATCAGGCCTATGTTAATGCTGTTTATTCTTACATCCTTTGTCATAAACGTATCATGCAGTTTGCTGCAAATTAAACAATATCTGCTTTCGAATTTATTTTTAATCCGGCATCGTGGGGGAAGGCAACGGTGGCAGGTTGCCTTGGCTAAATGCAGGCACACAAAACTTACCTTAAAGAAACAGCAATAGTTGGTAACATTAATTTAATTTTACAGCAGCATACCTTTGCTTTATTTTACATTAATATATGTTGAAGACGAAGAAGACTTTCATACCAAGAGACATAAGCTGGCTTTCGTTCAATGGCAGGGTGCTGCAGGAAGCCGAAGACGATACGGTACCATTGAGGGAACGGATAAAATTCCTCGGCATCTTCAGTAATAACCTGGATGAGTTTTTCAGGGTACGTGTGGCTGCTCTTAAGCGCATGATTACACTGGGCACCAGGGCGGGTATGCACCTGGAAAGTTCCCCGGCTGCCATACTGGAACAAATACAGGACAAGGTGATAGAGCAGCAGAAAACATTTGACCGGGTGTGGAACGATATCCTGCGTGACCTTAAAAAAGAAAAGATATTCCTGCTCACCGAAAAACAACTCAGCAGGGAGCAGCAGAAATTTGTACTTAACTATTTCAACGAAGAGGTGCGTAGCAACATTGTGCCGCTGATGATTGAGAGCATACACGGTTTTCCCGACCTGAACGACAAATCCATTTACCTAGCCTGCACCCTTTCCAAAACAGACAAAAGCATACCCAAACGCTTTGCATTAGTGTCGGTACCGGCCCGCAGACTGCCCAGGTTCATCATCCTGCCTTCCCGGCAAACAGAAAAACATATTATTCTTTTAGAAGACATTATACGTTTCTGCCTGCCATCCATTTTTTCCTTTTTTGGCTACGACAGTTTTTCTGCCCACATCATTAAAGTAACCCGTGATGCGGAATTTGATATTGACAATGATGTATCCACTAACCTGATACAAAAAATTGAAAAGGGACTGAAGAACCGTAAAAAAGGCAAACCGGTGCGCTTTATTTTTGATAAGGAAATTGATGCGCCGCTGCTGGCCTACCTTGTGAAAAGACTTGGGCTTTACAAAACAGATAATTTAATCCCTGGTGGCCGCATCCACAATTTTAAAGATTTTATTAATTTTCCTGAAACTGTTTTTCCTCATAAAAATCTGCGAAGAAAACCCTTTCTGCACCCGCAGTTAAAAAATGTAAACAGCGTTACAGGCATTGTACTGCAGCGGGATGTGCTGCTGAACTTTCCCTATCACTCCTTTGACAGTGTAACCGATCTGCTGCGGGAAGCTGCTATTGATCCCCACGTACTATCTATAAAAATTACCTGCTACCGCCTTGCTTCAAGGTCGAAAGTAATCAATGCCTTAACCAATGCTGTACGCAATGGCAAAGCCGTAACTGCTGTGCTGGAACTGAGGGCCCGTTTTGATGAGGAAGCCAACCTGGAGTGGAAAGAGGAACTGGAAGAAGCAGGGGTAAAGGTACTGATAGGTGTACCCAATATGAAAGTACATGCAAAACTCTGCCTCATTAAAAAAAGGGTGAACAATGTTACCACTCATTATGGCTTTGTAAGCACCGGCAACCTTAATGAACGTACGGCAACAATATATGCCGACCATTGCCTGCTTACATCTGACAGGAATATTATGGCCGATGTAAACCGCATTTTTAATTACCTGGAGCAGCCCAAAACCCGGGAAGCGGTATTAAAAAGCTGCAAAACGTTGATTGTAAGCCCGGTGAACATGCGCAGGCAACTCACTTCATTAATAGAAAGAGAAACCCGTGCTGCCCGGCAAAAAAAACCGGCTGCCATTACGCTCAAACTCAACTCACTGAGTGATGAAAAGCTGATTGAAAAACTGTATGAAGCAGCCCGGGCAGGTGTACAATTAAATATGGTGATTAGGGGCATCTTCTGTATGCTTACCGAAAACAAAAAATTTAAGGAAGTGGATGCCATCAGCATTGTGGACGAATACCTGGAACATGCCAGGGTGATGATTTTTCACAATGGCGGTAAAGAAAAAGTGTTGATTTCTTCAGCCGACTGGATGGTGCGTAATATTGACCACCGTGTGGAGGCAGCCTGTCCCATTTTTGAAAAAGACATTCAGCAGGAACTGAAGGACATGCTCCACATTCAAATGAACGACAATATTAAGGCAAGGATATTAGACAATGACCTTGATAACCAGTACGTAAACCCCCGGAACAAGAAAAAAATACGCTCCCAGGTGGAAACCTGGAACTACCTGTACCGCAAATTATCCACATAGAATCAAGCCTGTGCAGCAATTAGCCTATTTACACGAATTTTACTGCCGAATATGAAATTAGCAGCAATAGACATTGGTAGTAACGCAGCAAGATTATTGATTACAGAAGTAACGGAAGACAAAACAGGAAACACTGTTTTTTCCAAGCTTAACCTGGTAAGGGTACCCCTGAGGCTTGGTTTTGATGTGTTTGAATACGGTGAAATCTCTAAGCCAAAAATTGGCATGATACTGCAAACCATGAAAGCATACCGGCACCTGCTGAATGCTTATGGAGTGGAACATTTACTAGCCTGTGCTACCAGCGCCATGAGGGATGCAAAAAATACAGCCGATATTATACGGAAGGTAAAATTGGAAACCGGTATTGAAATTGAAGTAGTAAGCGGCGACAAGGAAGCCAACCTGGTATATGAAAACCACGTAGCCGAAAATATGGACAAAGCCAACAGCTACCTGTACATTGATGTGGGTGGCGGCAGTACCGAAATTTCTTTGTTCACCGGCGGTACGCTCAATTATAAAAATTCATTTAATATCGGCACCATCCGCATTTTGAAAGATATGGTAACTACTGAAATGTGGGATGATATGAAAGAAACCCTGCGCAATATCTCCAAAGGACAGAAAGAAGTGGTGGCCATTGGCAGTGGTGGTAATATCAACAAAATATTTTCGATGAGTAAGCGAAAGGATGGCAAACCACTGCCGCTGGAACTGCTGAAAGATTATTACAAGGAACTGGGCAGCGTATCCCTGCAGGAGCGTATGCGCCTGTACAGCCTTCGGGAAGACCGTGCCGATGTGATTGTACCTGCCCTGCAGATATACACCAATGCCATGCGCTGGGCAGGGGCCGAACAGATATTTGTACCCAAGATAGGCCTGGCCGATGGACTGGTGCGGCACCTGTGGGAAGATGTGAAAGAGAAGAAAATATAACGGTTTTTTGCTGAAAGTGATAAAGCAAAAAGATGCCTGTTAAAGTACTGCTAAAAAGGATGAATGCAATCCAGCAGGCAATGTTGCTGAATACATTTGTACTATTCGTAACCAAATTATATTTTATGTTCAAAATTTCTATATCAATCCTTTCAATTTTACTGCTGGTTTCCTGCAAACAGCCGCAACCTGCAAATGCCCCTGCAGAAACAGGAACCGACTCTGCAGCCGTTGTGAATAACCCAAAAAATAACCTGACTATACAGGCAAGTTCATTTACCGAAGTTGACAGCTCAGGCATACTGATGTTTCCGCTTTCGATGGGTGAAACACGCTGGGAGAAAGGAAGTGTTTCTTACAAGGATATGCCTGCCGGCAGATACTGGAATATTATTTTTCACAATGCCAAAACAGGAGCACACCACCTGCTGAGTGAGCAGAAAATGCTCATCAGCAGTTTTGAATCAAAATACAGCAGTGATGGCGGCGGTGTTGCCTACTCAGCAAAGTATATATTTTACCAGGTTATTACCGATGATTATAATAACGATAAAAAATTAGATGGCGATGACCCGCAATATCTTTTTGTATCGGATAAGGAAGGGAATAATTTCAGGCTGGTATCGCCGCCTGGCTATGATATGCGTAACTGGCAGTTTATAAAATCGGCTGGCAAAGTATTGATAACCGCTACTAAAGACAGTGACAACAACAAAAAGTTCGGCGAAAATGATGAGTTGGTTGTATTCTCGGCCGATATTGACAGCGCCGCACCTGCAAAAGAAATTTTTCCGCAGGAGTTTAAGAATAAGCTGAAATTATTGTACGATAAGGATTGGAAGGAGTTAAAGAAATAGTTATGGAAAAGACAGCAAGAACAATATTGTACAGGCCGGTTGGCCCGGAGGAACTTGCGTTGGTTGAGCAATTGGGCTGGAAAAAATTTCCGCCACGGCTGCCTGAACAACCCATTTTTTACCCGGTGATGAATGAGGAATATGCTATACAGATTGCAAGGGATTGGAATGTGCCGGCATCAGGCTATGTTACAAAATTTGCTGTAAACACTGCTTATATAAGCAAATTTGAGATTCAGAATGTTGGTGGTGAAATACACAACGAGTTGTGGGTGCCTGCGGAAGAACTGGAGGCATTTAACAGCAATATTGTGGGGTTGATTGAAGTAACAAAAGAATTCAGGTAAGCCTCACCATCTGCCGTGCTCCGTCTGGCTACGGCATAATTACAGAAATACTTACAGGGTGTACACAGTAGTAAAAAAGCGTTTTCATCTGAAAATATGTTGTACTTTGCTCTTAAAACTTACACTTATGAAAGGAAAAATTTTAATGGTGCTGTGTGCACTTTTTGGATTAGGTATGATTGTATTTGGCGCAAATAAATTTATTCCGTTTATACCCATGCCGGAACTTACCGAACAGCAAAAAACCATATTTGGCGCTTTTGGCACCATCAAATGGCTGATGCCGTTAATTGGTATTGCTGAAATAGCAGGTGGCCTGCTGATAGCCATTCCCAAAACACGGGCATTGGGTGCCATTGTAATACTGCCGGTGATGGTTGGCATAATACTGCATAATGTAACCTTTTTTGATTCATCAGGAATTGGCATTGCAGTAGTTTTTGCACTGATTAATCTTTGGGCAATTGCTGACAGTAAAAAAAAGTATATGCAGATGGTTCAATAAACCGGGACTATCTCCTACCCTGCCTTTGCCCCTGAAACTTGCGCCCCTGCGGTTTGCCACCACCTTGGGGTCTTTCGGGCATTTTGTATTCGGGTACAGGGCCCAGCTCGGCAGGTACTGCGGGTTTTTCCACTACTTTTTTCAGAAAATTTTCTATGGCCACAAAGCGGCGTATCTCTTTTTCGCTCACTAAAGTAATGGCCATGCCATCGGCTTCAGCTCTGGCCGTGCGGCCAATGCGGTGTACATAATCCTCTGCATCATGCGGTATATCGTAATTAATTACCAGGTCAATGGTATCAATATCAATACCCCGGCTCAGTACATCAGTAGCCACCAGTATGGGTATGCGGCCGCTGGCAAAGCCATTCAGCACATCGGTGCGCTGGTCCTGCTCCAGGTCGCTGTGTATTTCGTTTACATTAAATTTTGAGCGGTGGAGCGCAGCAGCCAGTTGCTTTACACTCTGCTTGCGGCTGCAGAAAATGAGTACACTTTTAAATGGAATGGTATTCAACAGGTGCTTTACTAATTTATATTTCTGCTCTTCATACACAATATAAGCCTTCTGCACAATTTTTTCCGGCGGGCGGCTGATAGCGATGTTGATTTCCAGCGGGTTGTGCAATATCTTTTTTGCCAGCCTTCGTATTTTCTCGGGCATAGTGGCCGAAAAGAGTAATGTCTGCCTTTTGGCAGGCAGAATACTGATGATGCGGTCCAGGTCATCCTGAAAACCCATGTCCAGCATACGGTCGGCTTCATCCAGTACCAAAAACTGCAGTTGCTTCATTTGCACATAGCCCATACCAATATGCGCAATAAAGCGGCCAGGTGTGCATACAATGATGTCTGCACCCATCTGCAGCGCCTTTTTCTCAGCCACAAAGTTCATCCCATCGTTACCACCATACACAGCAATAGAACTGATATTGGTAAAATAACTCAATCCCTCCATGTGCTGGGCAATCTGTATTGCCAGCTCACGGGTAGGTACAATGATGAGTGCACCCACCTGCCCTTCAATACGATGTTCTATCAGCCTGTTCATGATTGGGAGCAAAAAAGCGGCCGTTTTGCCCGTACCCGTTTGAGCCGAAGCAATTAAGTCCTTACCTGCCAATATTGGCGGAATTACCTGCTCCTGCACAGGTGTGGCGGTTTCGTAGCCTGAAAATGCAATGCCTTCTGACAGGCCGGGGTTAAAGTTAAATTCTGTAAAGCGCAAAATGTATTGTTCTGTTGTTTTTGGCTGCAAATGGCAACCGTTATAAAAAGTAAAGATAGTTTAAATCACAAATGCGAAGCCCGGCCCCGCATTTGTGATATTTTAGTTTTTTAAACACATATTAATAGCGTTTTGCCCTGTTTCCATTACTACTGCCACTGCTGCGCTTCCTGCCCTCGTCTGTTGGCCTTTTAAAGCCGCCATCTGCCTCATTCATCCGTACTATACGATTATTGTATTGTTTACCATCCAGGCTCTTAATCATTTTACCGGCAAAATCTTTATCTACTTCCACCCAACTGTTCATTTCACGCATGTCAATCTTGCCAAGCACCTCTTTTTTCAGGTTACTCTCATCCAGTACAAACTGCAGGAAACTTGCTTTATAAAAACCATCTTTTATACCCAGGTTGATGAACAATCTTGTATACCCATTGTCTCTGTTGCTGAATGACGGGCGTTCCTTTCTGAATCCTGCACTGTCTCCCCTGCTGTCGCTCTGGAACTTTCGCTCACGGCTATCGGTACGTGCATTCAGGTCTTCCGCATTTTCATAATATTTCAAAAAATGGCTGAATTCCAGTGCGGCCACCCGCTGCAATACTTCTTCTTTGGAAATGCCTTCAAACTTCTTTACCAGGTCGGGTAAAAATGTTTCGTAGTCGCCATGTGATGTATCGGCCTGTATCAGCTTTTCCATAAAGTGGAAGAACTGCCTGCGGCAAACTTCCTTACCCTGTGGTATATCCATTTTATGAAACTGTGCATTGATCATTTTTTCTATCTGGCGTATTTTATAGCTTTCCCGGCTATGGCAGATGGTAATACAGATACCGCTTTTACCCGCCCTTGCCGTACGGCCGCTGCGGTGGGTATATACCTCCATATCATCAGGCAACTCAAAATTAATAACGTGGGTAATGCCATCAACATCAATACCCCTTGCGGCTACGTCGGTAGCAATAAGCAATTGAATGGTTTTTTGCCTGAACCGCTGCATCACTTTGTCACGCTGCTGCTGGGTAAGGTCGCCATGCAGGGCTTCAATATCATACCCTTCACGGGCCAGGCGCTCAGTTATATCCTGTGCATCGGCCTTGGTACGGGTAAAAATGATACCATACATACCGGGGTTAAAATCAATCAGGCGCTTGAGTGTTTCGTAGCGGTGATGTGCAGCAGCCACAAAATACTGGTGGTCAATATTTACATTGGCCGTATTTTTTTTACCAACCGTAATTTCTTTGGGGTTGGTCATAAAGTTTTTGCTTATCGCCTTTACTTCTGGCGGCATGGTAGCGCTGAACAGCCAGGTACTTTCCCTGTTCACTGTATTTTTCAGTACAAAATCAATGTCGTCACGAAAGCCCATATTCAGCATTTCATCCGCTTCATCCAGCACCACATACTTCACTTTTTCCAGGTCAATGGCACGGCGCTCAATCATGTCAATCAACCGGCCGGGTGTAGCCACTACAATCTGCACGCCTCTTTTCAGTGCTTTTATTTGGGTCATAATGGATGCGCCACCATAAACAGGCTCGGCAAGCACACCTTTCAAGTGTGTTTTATAACTTACAAAATCGTTGCAAATCTGCAGGCAAAGCTCCCTTGTAGGGCAAATAATCAGTGCCTGGGGATACCTTGCAGTGGCATCTACCAACTGCAGCAGAGGCAGGCCAAAAGCTGCCGTTTTACCCGTACCCGTTTGTGCCAGGCCTACAAAATCAGTAGTGCCGCTGAGCAAAATGGGTATTGCTTTTTCCTGTATGGGTGTGGGGGTTTCAAAACCTAAATCGGTTATAGCCTGTATCAACTCACTGTTGAGGCCTAACGCTTCAAATGCATTCATGTATAATTTTTTTTAAATTACATGCAATGCTCCCGGCTGTTATGGTGGAAATGTGAAGAATGAAACTGCTTAACTTTCTGAAAACGGGCTTTATTTTATCCCGCCTAAGCACTATTGTCTTCGCTTCTACTGTATCGCTGCTATTTAGCTTTTAGTACGCTAAATTTACAACAGCACCCTGAGCATTTCATGCTGTACGCTTAATAATGGCGGCAAAGGTATGGTTTTAAACCCGTTATTCCGCATTGGCATACGATTAATGCCTGTTTTACGTTTAAAATAAGGTGAAATGAAATTAAACTATTGATATATTTTCGGGTCTGATACTATCTTGCTGCAAAAAAATATGCGTAAACTATACTTTATCCTGCTGCTTATTACCGGCTTACCGGCTATTGTTGTTGCACAAACTGAAGCCGAACTTAAATCTTCCCTTGACTCAATGCTGCAAAATGATGCGCTTGCGCAAATGCTCGATTCGTTGAATACAATTGATACAAAAAGCTCATTTGATGTAAGCATTGGTTTTGGCAACCGCCTTTTCAGCTTAAGAAACAATTCACTCACTGCCGACCAGGCTGATGTAAAAAAACTGATTGTAACCCCCTCAGTTTCTTATTTTCATAAATCAGGCTTTGGCATTTCATTAACTGCATTTTTGGGTTCAGACAGCGGCACTTTTAGGGTTTTTCAAACCGGCATCACTCCTTCTTATGATTATGCGGGCAAAAAAATATCAGCGGGCATTGCTTATACAAGGTATTTCGATAACAAATCATTATCGGTAAGCCCTTCTCCTTTTCAGAATGATTTATATGTTTATGTAAGTGCCGAAAAAGGGCTGCTGCAGCCGGGTATTGCCGTTGGCTATGCCAGTGGCAAATACAAGGAATTTACTGATTCAATCAGGGTCAGGCCATTTCCACTACCGCCTGTAAGGATACTGGATACCACCACTTACAAGCTGAAAGATTTTTCGCTGCTGGGTTCTGTAAAACATGATTTTGAATTTTACAATGTGCTGGGTAAAAATGATGGACTGCTTGTATCCCCAAACTTACTGCTGATAGCAGGCTCGCAAAAATATACTGCAAGCACCACTACCACCGCCATTACAAGACAACCGCAGGGTGGTGCATTGAGGCTGAGACGAAATAGTTCTGCAACAGATAAAACAGGCTTTTCACTGCAGTCTGCCGCCTTTTCATTAGATATTGATTACAGTACCGGCAAGTTCTATATCAGGCCGCAATTGTACCTTGATTATTATCTGCCTCAAACAGATGGCAACAGGCTTACCGCCACTTTCAGTTGTGTATTAGGTGTTTCTTTTTAGCAGTTGAAATTTTTCTTAACAAATCTTTCTCATTTTAAAATGTGGAATGGCACAGCGCTTGTAATTTGATATGTTCTAAATTCTTTTATTTATGAACAGAAAACTCATTTTATTGCCAGCACTCGTAATCATCAGTACCGGCATGTATGCACAGGGCCTCAAAATTGGCGTTAAGGCCGGCGCCAGTATGAACAAGATCAGCGGTAAATCTTTTAAAGAACAATTTACTTTTGGTTACCAATTAGGCGGTTTTGCCACAGTAAAGCTCTCTAATAAATTCTCAGTACAGCCAGAATTGCTTTTTGGCCAGGTAAATGTGGATACCTCCACCAGTTTCAGCTCTATTTACCAGTTTAACAATGTAAGTAAAATTCAGCTCAAATACATCAGTATCCCGATACTGCTCAACTACAAACTTACACCGGGCATTACATTACAGGCCGGGCCGCAGTTTGGTATTGTAAGCGATAAAAACAAAACACTTTTAAAAAATGGTGCCGAAGCATTTAAAAAAGGCGACTTCTCCATGCTGGGCGGCTTAGAGCTTAAACTGCTCAACTTCAGAATTTATGGCCGCTATGCAGTAGGACTGAGTAATCTTGATAATATAGGTGATAAAGATAAATGGAAGAGCCAGAGCCTTCAGTTTGGCGTAGGAATTACACTTTAATTATTCAGGAACGGATGATGGTAAGTGTACCATCATTGTTCCATTTCACAATAGCCGAAGGCATTGCGGGGGTTATATCCTGCTGACGGTGTTGCACTATATAGTCAACACCGTTTTTTATTTCCACATCAATATCGGCAAAGCTGCCTGGTGGCGGATAACCTGCAAGGTTAGCGGAAGTGGACACAATGGGTTTACCGAATTTTTTGAGAAGGTGACGGCAGAAATCATCTTTTACAATGCGGATAGCAATTGTACCATCGGCAGCCACCAGGTTATGAGCAAGGTTAACTGCTCCCTCATAAATAACGGTGGTGGACTTTTGCACTCCTTTTATGTAATCAAATATCCGCAGGTCGGGCTGGGTTACATAGCTGAGTATATCCCTTTCATCTGCCAGCAGCACAATCATGCTTTTGGCTGCAGGTCTTTGTTTAAGCTGAAAGATTTTTTCAACCGCAGCATCATTCGTAGCATCGCAGCCAATACCCCAGATGGTATCTGTGGGATAGAGAATCAGTCCGCCATTGTGCAGCACTTCCAGGCAATGGTCAATATCGTTACTAAAAGTCATATTCAGTTTGCAGCGAAATTATAACAATCTTTTACTGCGGTGGTTTACTTTTTTATGATGCCGCTTCATTTTTTTTCAGTGCAGCTATAACTGATTGCGTTACCAGCATTTCATCCAGCAGGGTAAGACAGTGTGGTTCATCAAACTTTTTGCAGGTATTGCTCACACATGGTTCGCAGGGCAGTTGCCCCAGCCTTATGATGGTTTTACTGGCATTAAAAGGAGCCGTATTAGTTTCGTTACCCGCCCCAAAAAGCACCACTGTATGTACACCCACCGCATTGGCCAAATGCGCAGGGCCGCTGTCGGTACTGAGCATTACCGTGCAGCCGGCCAGCAACTGCAGCAATTGCGGCAGCGTTGTTTGTCCCGCCATATTAGTGATGCCTTCTGCAGTAACAAGTGCCTCATACACGCTATCCACAAAAGGCTTTTCACCCGGGCCTCCGATTAAGATAATTTGCTGCGTGGTGTTTTTTCTTACCGCATCAATAAGGCTTATTGCTTTTGCAAAAGGCAGTCGGCGAGAAGCCGCTTCTGAATTGACATTGATAACCAAGGTATTTTTTTTCTCTGCGCCCGGCACCATCAATTGCACAACCGGCGTCTTTACATCTTTGCCGCTGAAGAGGCGCAGCAGGTCAAGATACACTTCCACCCGGTGAAGGTTTTTTTTTGTTGCATACCTGTTGGTAAGTAAAAAACTACGCAGTTCTTTTTTGTACCCAACAATTTTTTTTGCACCGGTTGCCCTTGCCATTACTGCTGATGAAAAAGAATCGGGCAGGCAGAATACAATATCATATTTTTTGGCTGCGCTTATTTTTTTGCCAAAGCGCCAGGCACCGGCTATGCCTTTGTATTCAGCCTTTGAAAAAACATACTTTTCCTTCACCTGCGGAAAATGACCCGCCAGAAAATCAATGCCTTTTTTAACAATTACATCAATAACTGCAGCGGGATACAGCGCTGCTACAGCCTCCACAAAAGCAGATGCCATTACCATATCGCCCAGCCAGTTGGGCATGCGTATTAAGATATTTTTTACCTCCATCGGATTGTTGTGGCAAACACCTGCGCAATTTTTCAGCAATGGGGGCATTTCAAATTGTTGCTTTCACCCAGCTTTCAAGCTTTTCTCACTTACTTTTTTTCTTGTCAAAAAAAGTAAGCAAAAAAGGACACCGCCGCCGATTACACCCTGGCGGCGGAGAGTTCCCTGATTAAGCTTCTGCACTACTGTAGCTTCAACATAAGTAATTTTACATCAGTGCGAAGACCGGATCGAAGATAAAAGGGCGACAATTTGAAATGCACCCACAACAGTTGCCCGTGCAAAAGTCCTTCTTTTTAATAGTATGTTT
>JANMDL010000095.1:0-6984 GCA_031376295.1 Chitinophagales bacterium | reverse complement strand
CCTGGCTGTTTAATGTAACAGTTTCTGTAGCGGTAGATCCGGTGCCTGATCCGATTTGAGTACCTGCGCTATTAAAAATAGTCATATCATAATCAACACCAGCCGGGCCAACAAGGCTGAACACATTGTTGCTTGTTGCAGTAGTTACTACCCTGAAATAATCATTGTCAGTTGTGGTACTGATGGCCGCCGAATTGGTAACACCTGCAGTAATGTTGGCAGCAGTTGCCTGTGTTTCGTTGGGCTCAAATGCAGTTACACAACTTGCCACCACGGCTGTAGTGGTAAACTGTGCCTGTGTATAGGCACTGCTTAACCCAACTGCCGTACAATTAGCCCTTACTCTCCAGTCATAAACCGTAGATGCCGTTAAGCCGGTAATGGCCCTTGAAGTAGTGGTAGTAGCGGTAACCGCATTGGTCCATGTGGCAGATGTGGTGAGTTTATAATCCACATCATAATTGGCCGCCCCGCTCACTGCCGACCAGTTGACTGTAGCACCCGATGCTGTAATACCAGATGCAGCTAATCCTGCCGGGGTATTGCAACTTGCCGGCGAAGCTGTAGTGAACTGTGCAGCAATATAATTTCCGCTGCCGCCTGTGCAGGTAGCCCTTACACGCCAGTCGTACAGGGTACCCTGTGTAAGCCCGGCAATATTTACCGAAGTAGCAGTGGTAGCAGTTGCAGCATTGGTCCATGTGGCCGATGTGCTTAATTTATAATCCACATCATAACTCAATGCACCGGATACGGCCGTCCAGCCAACAGTTGCACTGGTAGTGGTAATGGATGAGGCAGCAAGGCCGGTTGGATCGCCGCATACAACAGCCACACAGGGGTCTAATGTAAAGGCTGATATTCTCGTACTCCAGGTAGAAGCCACATTGTACTCGCAGGTAAACCAGAATCTTTCACCATCAGGGTCGCACACAAGGTGGTTATAATCACCATAGCGGGTACTGCCATTTGCAGCAGTACCGGCAATCAGTACATCTTCAGTATAGGTCATTGTATTTAAAGCATCACATTCTTTACGGCCCGTATATCTTGCTCCCGGATACACGGTGGTGGTACTTGCAGATACATTATATGCCATACCGATATTGCCATATTTATCATAGCAGGTGCTTGGCATAAAGCGGTTGGTATTATCAGGTGCATAAGTTGCCTGCTGATACACACTCCAGTTGCCGGTTGTTTTGCGCAATTCGTACCAGCGGGCACCAGCTATATTAGCGCCTTTGTCCACAACATGCGTTACTACAATGCCTTCATACCCGCCAAACCTCCTGTACACAGGCTGGTTAGCTATTTTCTGCTGCAGCGCCTCCAGTCTGGTGGCAGTACCCGGCTGCGTAATACACTGGCCACGGGTGGCAGTACACACATCCGACTTGTAAGCAGCCACAGCCATTGATGCTTTGTGCGTAACTGTTGTGAGCGATGGTGTGGTAAAATTCACTTTAAATTCCAGCAGGCCGATACTGTCCACATCAGCGGTGGAAGATGTCCATGCATCATCAGCCATGTATGCGATAAGGCCACCAGTGCCTGCAGGCGGCAATGTAGTGCCCTGCAGCAAAACCGGGCACATAGAAAAATATTTATTGGTACTGCCGATGGTAAATTTTTGCATGGTGGCAGTAGCATTACCGGCAATCATTTTTGTTCTGTCAAATGCATATACAGTTGAGCCTACATAGTTGGCCGTAAAGTCGTTGGTGGTGGCGTAATAAGCATCCGTCCATACACTAAACTTTGGATAGTCGGGAAAGATGGTGCCTGTGCTGAAAAAATACACATACCATGCACCTGTGGGATCACCTGTTTGCGATACGGCAAAAGTTAGTCCTTCCGAACCGGTTTCAGCTGCATTGTTGAATTCAGTCATTATATACCTGTCGGCCAATTGGTCGTACAATGCAATGGGGTCGCCAAGGCCGCCCCTGCCGGTAATAGCGTCCATAAATGTTTCTGCCACTACCTGTACGCCAGCCTTGTTGTATATTTTAAATTTTGCGCCCGATGAACCATTTACCATGTGAATAACATGATTGGTGCCCACACACAATGTTGGGTCGGGCGGATTGAGCGGCTGATAGCCGATGCCATTAAAATTTGCTGTAACAGCCCTGCTGGCAGATGCAGGATTGAGTGAGTTGTATGCCTGCTGCAAAGCCGCATCACTGTTTTGCTGCTGGTTGCCATAATAGGCTGGTGTAAATGGTACAGGCTTTTTACCGGCTGCCCATATACGGCCATTTTCATCCCGCACTTTTACATCGGGTAACCGGGCATCAGCCGGAGAAATATCCCGTAGTGGTTTTGTAATTTTAATGAGTTGCCCGGTTATTACAACAGGGTCTTTGGGAAATAAGCCTTCCTGCGCAGTGGCTGTATAAAAAAAACAGCAGGCCGCAATAATGGTGAAAATCTTAAGCATAATTGTATAGTTTAGTTGAAAAACTAATGTAGGATCATTTTTTAGATTACACAACAGGTCAACCGCTGTTGCAGGTGCCATCGTAATTGTACTATTGGCCAAAAAATGATGAACTAACAGTTATGCCGTCTTAATTATAGAAAAAAATCTATCGCTGTGTTTAAACATTAAAAGTTTTCTATTAATACCGGCAAATAATTTTTATCCACAAGCTGATTGTTAGTATTTTGCACCTATGTATGGCCGTATTTTTACGCTGCTCAAAAAAGACCTGCTGCTCGAACTGAGGCAGCAGCATACTTTCTATGGCATACTGCTGTACATCGCTTCCACTATTTTTGTGCTGTACCTCTCTGTATCGGGTTTGGAAGCATCGGTATGGAACGGCCTGTTCTGGGTGATACAGCTTTTTATTTGTGTAAATGCAGTGGCCAAAAGTTTTTTGCAGGAGAGCCGCGGCCGCATGCTGTATTTTTATACCATTGCTTCGCCGGTTGAGTTCATCATCAGCAAAATGATTTACAATATACTGCTGATGGCCATCATGAGCCTGTTGAGTCTTTTTTTATACAGCATTTTTTTAGAAAACCCGCTTAACAACAGTCTGCGGTTTACAGGTATTGTTTTATTGGGCGGCACAAGCATCAGCATGGTATTTACTTTGCTTGCCGCCATAGCTGCCCGGGCTCAGCAAAATGCTGCGCTGATGGCCATTATGGGCTTCCCCATTATTTTACCCCTTTTGTTACTGCTGATGCGGCTGAGCAAAACCGCCTTTGGCGAAGTATTTCGTGATGGCGCTGTGCTGCAGCTTTGTGGCCTCATTATTGGGTTGGATGTGTTGATTGCCGGACTGGCGCTGATACTTTTCCCTTATTTGTGGAAGGATTGAGTTTTTTGAATACGAAAGACAAGAACTGGAATTTGAGATAAATGCAAGCTTTACAGGTAGTGAATTGTGTTTGAGAAGTACATCCAAATTATTGACACTTCAAAATAAAAATAACCAGGCTGTCAAAACGGCTGGATATTTTATACGAGAGCTGGTTTCTTATTGTCATTCAAACGGACTTTATACAAAAAAAATTATGATGATTAAAGATAGTTGGCGGCAAAATTCTCTTGAGACTTTAGAAAATCATTATTGGGGCGACCCAGGCACAGCACCCACAAATCTTGTAAAACGATGTATAGAATTAAGCAAGGTTTCTGTTGACAGTTTCACCATAGGCGATTTAAGCGTTATGACAGGGCAAAAGTTCGGCTTACAATATTTAATTTCGCTTGCAATAGAAAAACTACAGGATGATATTTTTACAGATGCAGAATTGTATGAAGGCGACCTTCTTGAAAACGTTCTGAGAGTTGATACTTCTTTTTGGGATAATAATAAAGACTATTGGACACAACTTAACGACCTTATAAAAGATAACCGGAAAAGGATAAAGGAAATGGAAATAGATTTAACAAATTTTGACAATTCAAAATTCGCCGGGGAGAAAGACAACCATTAATACCGACGCTACTTATTAATTAGTCCAGTCTGATTATAGCTTATTCAAAGCAGATCGGTATTATACCAGATAAAGATTGGACAGCATTGTATTTATAAATGGTATAACATCAGTACACTTTAAAAATCTCACAGGTTTACAAAGCTTAAAAAATAATCAGAAAGACTGTTTTGATTTTTCGTATTCCGTACCGACGGGGTCTGCATGGCATGGATGTGTGTGCAGGCATGAGACACAGGCACAGAAAAGAGCCGGGAGCCTGACCCACTGTTCTCCGAACAATTCCTGCCCTTGCTGGTGTTTGCGCCAATGCTTTCCCTCAACGGAGTTGGCGGGGCTATGCAGCCGGCCTGCCACCCGTAATCAGGTACGCCAGGGGTTACTGTCTGCACATATTTCAACGTAAAGAAGGCGCCCGCTGTTATGGGAATGTTTCCCAAACTTCGTGTATCCGTAAGGGGGATAAATAAAATTTGCCGGAATAAAAATAAATTATACATTTGAATCAGAAATATGAAAGGCTGAATGAATTACAGATAAATACCTGTTTCTGCCCGGAAAATATTTGTTTTTAGCTGAAAGCTGTTTAAGGAACACCTTTGCACAAATCCTTATGCAGTTTTCAAACTGTAAAATCATTGTACCTCTATTGAGAATGTATAAATAGTACCGTAAGATTGTCTCCGGCAATAACTGATATTCTGCGGTTTATGAATACGGCGTTACGGATAATACCCTTTTACCTGCAAAGCATCTATTTTATAAACATTTTAAAAAAAAAGTATGAAACACAATTTAGTAAAGCTGCTCACTGTGGCTTTGTTTATCTGCACTAACACCAGTGCACAAAATGCCAATGCTGATGAAAACAAAGTAAAGGCAAAAGTACGTTCGTATTTTAATGCCAACAAAAACGTACTGCTTGGCACAGCAACTGAAGCCGCATTTGAACAGGATACTGATGTGGATGATGTGAAGGTAAAAAGTAAATCTGAGCTTGACAGAAACAAAAAGGTACATGACGATCTGAAAGGAAAAGGTGTTGAGTATGAAAAAGGTCAGATTGTAAATATTGATTACTTTGACTTTACATCTACCGAAACCAGTGCACGCATATTTGCAGCAGCAAGATATAAGATGAGCTTTAAAGCAGGATCTGGTGCACCTGAATATGCTGAATACGACGAACTACGGGAATTTACTTTCATAAAAAATAAAAACAAATGGGAGATGGAGTCGCAGAAACTTTATCCACTGGGGCTAAAACTCAATATCACCCCCGACGACAGTATTAGTGTTAATGATATCCCAAAAATGATGGACAAACCGGCTAATGCAACCGGCGACAATCCAGCTCCTGAAAATCGTGATGGCAACACCCCGGCACCCGGAGGCCGGGGACCAGCAGCAGATGAAATGGTGGATGTTACTTTGCCATCGCCCACTGGTACCTACAACAAAGCAACTGCTGCTGCCTATGCGGTTAAACATGCCATCACTTATAATACAGGCGGCTACCGCAGCTATGGTAATGATTGTACCAATTTTATTTCTCAATGCCTTAAAGCGGGCGGCTGGTCAGAGACTGGCACTTCACTCAGCCGTACCAGCAACACAACCTGGCTATACAGTTCATTAGGTGAAGGTTTTACCAGCTACACATGGGCAGGAGCCCACAATCATTATTTTTTTCACAAAGAGACCGCCAGGTCTACCGCAGGCGCTTATGTTTCAAGCCTCCGGCTTGGGGATATAATGCAGGTGAGTTTTGCCGGCGATGGCCATATCGGTCATACAGTAATTGTTTCAAAAGAGGATACAAATGGTACAGACTATGTATCCTATCATACTACCAATACGTTAAACAAGCCTGTTACCCAGTTTGTATCCGACTGCGGAGCATCTGCACTTTTCTATGTATGGCTTGTAAAGTCAACGTTTTAGAAACAAACCCATGTATTTGCTTCAATATCACTGCCGGTGCTTACAATAACAGCACCGGCAGATTTTATAAAAAAATATTGTAAATTCATCAGACCATGCATTTATCATTCACCTCTTATCATACTTTAGCTGTTGTAGCTGGATCTGCGGTATTTATCTGGCTGCTGTCGAAACTAATGCATATTGGTTTACAGCAGGTATTCTATCCCAGGGTGCTGCTGATACTGCTTGCTGCTTCAACTGCTATTACGCTTGCAACAATGCTATACCAATACACTTATGCCTCTGGCATGAACCGGATTACCGTACAAGGATTACCCCGTGGCTTTTATCAAACTGTAAAAGAATCAGGTGGCAATGCAGGAAAAACTTTTAGCTTCCGGTTTTTTGCAGAAGATATTGCCTGCTGGTTAAGTTTTATTTCGGTGGCATGGTTCGTTTTTAAAACAGCAGTTAACAGAAGTTAGATTTTTGCAGATCTGTTTTCCAATCTGGCGCAGGATGCTTTTGCCACGCAATTGCCCATCTTCCAGAGGCTGCCTGTTCTGCTGCCCAACGGAACTAAACCAACAAATACTTATGAAGTAACAACCGGCATACCGTAACGCCATGCGCCAGCATACCTCGGAAGAGATATATTTGCGCTGGTGCTTGTGCTGATGGCTATGCAGCCGGACTACCACAACTCCTTTTCTGCGATTTTGACTTATGTCAAGATTTTGCACCTGCGCCTGCTCATAACTTGCTGTTGAATTAATTATTAAACAAAGTTGCGGTGGCAGTACCATTGCGGCTTACAACAACAGGTTATGGAAATATTTTATGCAGCACTTGCCATTTTTTTTATTGCCGGCTCCCTGCTGGAGTATTGGCTCACCCGCAAAGAAGCCAAACAATACTACTCCCTGCACGACTTTAAAAACAGTGTACGGCTGATGCTCACGGGCCTGGCTGTTGACATTGGAGCCAAGGTGCTGGCGATAAGCCTGTTGCTGAAACTCTATGACTATTCTCTCTTTCATTTGGGGTACGATTGGTGGGTTTGGATACTGTGCTATATCGCCTGGGATCTTGTTTTTT
>JANMDL010000088.1:0-4893 GCA_031376295.1 Chitinophagales bacterium | reverse complement strand
TAGCAGCGGGTGCCAGCTCAAGGTAATGGGCGCTCATGCTGTTGAACCGGGGCGATTGGGCCGCATGGCCCGCTGCAAGTATGGCTGGCTGGCCAATATTGTTCAGCCGGGCCTGGGTGCTGTCGAATTTAAAAATAAAATTAACTTTTGCATCTGCTGAGGCAGATGGGTCTTTTTTGCAGGAACTCATTAAAAAACTGCCGGCTGCAAGTGCGAATAAAATCTTTTTTTGCATTATTTGGTTTTTGGGCTACAACGAAAAAATAGTGCCAATAGTCTGTACAGGATGCTAAAATTTTGTTACAAAAATAAAAGGCTGCCTTATGGGACAACCTTTTATTTGTTTGTGCAGCTTACCAAATCTATTCTTTTACAAACCGGTACAGTTTTTTATTATCTCCCTGCAGCACTTCTATTATATACATACCAGGCAATAAGCCGCTTAGTGATAAGGTGTGATATGTTTTATAACGGATGTTTTCTGTGCGCAGCCGCTTCATTTCTGCCGACAGCAGGCTGATGCTGATGGGCCTTGAGCCTTGTGCAAACTCCTTATTCAATGTAATGGTAACTTCACTCTCAGCAGGGTTGGGAAACAATAAACCATCAGTTTTAGCAGCACTGATAAATGTTTGCCTGGCAGCAGTTGTGGCATCTGGTGCAATTTCATCGGGCGGGTTTACCATTGCATTAATGGCCTGGCCAGGGAAAATTTTCCAGGTTTGACCGCAAACTAGCTGGAATGGAATTCTAGGCGTAGTCGTCCATATTTCATTATACCTGGTGTAATTAGGAGCCTGCCAAACAGGTACTGTATCCTGCCATTGCGGAAAAAGATTAACCAACGGCGGTGTTTTAGGTCTGTAGCAAATAGTGTCAGAGGGCAGTTGCGCAAGATCTCTTACAAACACCGTGGTATATGCATGGTTATATACGGGGTTCAGTGTTTGAAACTGTGAATTGGTGAGTATGGCAAAACGGCGTGGCCCTGCATTCTTCACCTCAATTCCCCTCCTGGAGAGGAAAGTGGTGTTGGGTGGGTATATATTGCGGATTACATCATAACGTGTTATCACAAATGTTAAGTTTACAGGATTATACCTAAGGACACTAAAGTATGCCTCTGATGCTGCATTGGCTAAATAACTTGTAGTGTAGCCGGTGAGATACAATTCAAAAGTAGCAGGGATAGTTAATAACCTGCTGAAAATATGGTCATTAACTTCCTCACTTCGTGGTGATTCACCAAAATGGGCCGCCCTGTTGAGATTGCCATTTTGCGATATATCCACCACCAGGTTTTGCCGGTTAATGACACCAGCAACCGGAGATTGTATATCAACAAAGCCGGTAATGAAAAATCTGTCAGCACCTGCTACGCTGATAAAGCGGGTAATTTTGTCGCCACTAAAAGCCCTTGTATTTAAAAATTTGCGGAACTGAACAGGGTTGCCAGCTCCTGTTGTTCTTGCATACAGCAACTGCCTGTTGCCGTTAAATAAGGGTGGAGTGCATTGCTCTGCATAACCTGTTACGGCCAGCTCGCCATTGCTTGCTTCAGCTACCGAAAGCCCGTTGGCATGGCAAGTCCATAAATAATAATGAAACGACCAGAAAAGCGCTCCGTTAACCTGGTTAAGCCTGGTTATCTGCAGCGCTTGCCTGTCCGTTTGTGTGCGGGCAAATCTGCCAACAATTACAATATTAGCGTTGGCCGTTTCAATAATATCATTGTATTCAATTAAAGCACCTGCATTGGCTGCTGTAACAGGATTGAAATGTATTTTAGATGACCATACCAGGTTAAGGTTGTCATCCAGCTTTATTACAAAGGCCGAAGATGTTACTGCAATGTTGTTGATAAGGTGGCTTGAATTAACTACATAGGCCAACAGGTAATAATGCTTGGTGAACCTGCTGCGGATGATTTTTTTTGGCTGCAGGTTTCTGAAAAAAGCATTGGCTTGCTGGTTAATGTGTTGTGTAACGGTTGCGCCGTTGTCGAGTGTTTCGTCAAGAGTGAGGGACCTTTCTGTTGCGGCATTCGGACCTGTATTGGCCGACCAAAGCAGCATGGCCCGCCTGAAAGGATATGCCGGGAGCGCTGTGTCAATAACAAAACTGGCAGCCTGGTAATCGTAGCCGCTGAGTAGTGAATTGAAGTAAAGATTGTCTGCGTTTTGTGCTTTTGAAGTAAATACTGCACACAACATGCAGACAAGGAAAATAGATACTTTTTTCATAATTTATGTTTTAGGTTAAAAAAATGTTTAAAGCAGCATATACAATATACAAACTGCTGCTGCCGGATGCAAGTAAAAAATGGATAAGATATTAACAATTGCAGCTATGTTGTAAAAAAACTGGCTTACGGATGCAGGAAGGTTCAATAAAAAAAGGCCATCTTACGGGACAGCCTTTCCGCCTGTATAAAACAGGCTAAATATATGTTTGAATTTATACTACTAATGTATGCCGTTTAATTTCAAAATGCAAGTAAATTGACTAAAAGATATTAACATTTATGGTAATTCGTAATTGGCGTGTCGTATCATTTTTAGATATAAAACTTTTTGCAGTGAATTATGGGAGTAAAGAATGCGGTATTGTAAGTAACCGGCAGGGATAGGGGTAAAATTTAAAAGTACAGGTAAAGCAGAAAATAATGCCGGACGATGTTGCAGACATAAAATGAACTCCTTATATTTGGAAGACGATTGAACATGATGAATCTGTAAGCAGGGGATGCGTGCCTGATTATCTGATGACGGTATGAACAATGCAGAATGGAAATATATAATCAGGCTGCAAATTCAATGAGTAACTTATCCGGTATCAAAGCCGGTTTTTTATAACATCAAACAAATCAATTAAAAATGGGAAAATTTGTTATCAGTAAAAGAAAAAACGGAGAATTTCAGTTTAACCTGAAAGCCCGCAATGGCCAAACCATTCTTACCAGTGAAGGGTACAGCACCAGGGTGGCCTGCGACAATGGCATTGATTCGGTGCGTAAAAATTCGCAGGTTGAAACCCGGTTTGAGAAAAAAGACTCCGCAAACGGAAAATTTTATTTTAACCTGAAAGCTACCAATGGCCAGATTATTGGCACCAGCGAAATGTACGAGGCTGTTGCAGGTCGTAATAACGGCGTGGCTTCAGTAAGAAAAAATGCGCCGGATGCTGCCATTACGGACACTACTGCAGGAAAGTAAACTGTTGATTTTTTTTGCAAACAATGAGGCAGAAAAATCATTTTTGATACAACCGGGCTGTTATTTAACAGCAATGGTTGTAAATATTAAAAGAGGCTGTTTCAATTTTAATGAAACAACCTCTTTTTTTTTGACCTCTTTTATTGTTTTATTACCCTGTACGTCCGCCGGATATTTCCCTGCTGTAACTGCACCACATACATGCCCGGCAACAGTCCTTTAAGTGATACAACCTGCTCCGATTTGCCAGCAGTTGGTTGTGTGCGTACCAGCTTCATAGCAGGTGTATAGAGACTTATATTTATTACCTGCTGTGTTTTGCTGAAACAGCGTTCCAATTGCACATATACGATATCCCCCGCCGGATTTGGATGAATTATACCACCAGTAACAACTGATGCCGAAACCTGCCTTGCAGCAGTTGCCGGCAAATCCTGAACAGCAATTTCATCCGGTGGATTTACAAAAGCATTTACAGCCTCCTTAGGTTTTATTAGCCATTGAGTGCCGCAAACAAGTTTGTTAGGTATTTTGGGTGTAGTAAGCCATTCTTCACCGTAGGTTTTGTAACCATCCAAGCGTGGGGGTACAGCATCTGCATAATGCCAGTTAGTTGTAACTAATGTTGGTATAGCAGGGGTATAGCAAACCGTGTCGCCGGGTGGCTGTACAAGGTCACGTACAAAAACGGTGCTGGCAAGTACCGAATTGCTGCCCGATGTTGTAATTGTTGAACTGGTTAATATAGCAAACCTGTTTTTTCCTGCA
This sequence comes from Chitinophagales bacterium, assembly GCA_031376295.1. Taxonomy (GTDB): domain Bacteria; phylum Bacteroidota; class Bacteroidia; order Chitinophagales; family Chitinophagaceae; genus Ferruginibacter. The sequence continues at coordinate 910 of JANMDL010000088.1, read as the reverse complement.
TTTTTTACTTCCAGCCCGTAGCGGCCGGGGTAGCCAGTATAATTTCTGAAAATATCGTACCTGTTGATGGTATATGTAAGCAAAACAGGGTTATACTTTATCACACTAAAGTAGGCCCTTGCCTGTGTGGTTACAGTACTTATGTCGTACCCGGTAAGGTATACATCCAGCAACCCTGTAACCGGCGACCTGCTGAAGATATGATCAAATACTTCCTGCTTTTGAACCGAGCCAAAATGTGCAGCACTGTTGATGGTACCATTGCCGGATATATCCAGCAGCAGATTTTGACGGTTGGGAGTTAAGTTGCCAGACGGTACTTCGATGTAACCTGATATCAAATAACGGCCATTTACCGCAGCAACCGGGTCAAACCGGGTAATTTTATCGCCCACAAAATTGCCGGATGGATTGTCGAATTGCCTGAAAAGAAGGGGTACCCCAAGGCTGCTAACCTTTGCAAAGAGTAATTGGCGTATGCCGGCAGGGGAGGGTAGTGTACATTTTTCGGCATAACCTGTTGCTACTAAATCGCCATTGGGGGCTTCCGTAACAGAAAGCCCGTTGGAATGACAGTTGCCATAATTATACCTGTAACCCCATATCAGGCCGCCTGCAACCTGATCCACTTTGGCAAATTGTATCTGCTGTTTATCGGTTGCTGCTGCCGAGTTGGCATACCGGCCAACCAGTACAACATGCTGGTCGCTTGCCTCCATCACATCATTGTATTCTACCCTTGCGCCGCTTGTAACAGCATTAATAGTGCTCAGGTGTAACCGCCTTGCCCATATAGCACTCAGGTTATCATTTAATTTTACCAGTACGGTGGTGGTAAACAGCGTAAAACCACTGATGGTATTTGCTGAGTAGAGTACAACGCCCAGTACATAATACCCTTTAAAAAACC
>JANMDL010000076.1:0-2325 GCA_031376295.1 Chitinophagales bacterium | reverse complement strand
CCCCGTGAAGCCGTGCGGCGGCAGCCACTTGGCCATGGCGTCGGGGTCCAGAAAGGCGCGGTAGACGCGCTCGGGCGGCGCGGTGAGCACGCGGTGCAGGGTGACGGTTCCGGTGGGCATGGGTGGGGCTCCTTGGTTCGGTTCAGCAGGTGGGATGGTGCGGCAGGCGGCGGGGCCTGTCCACCTGGGGTCGACGAACGACGGAGGGTGAAATCGTCAGGACGGCGGCGAAATGTGACGAATCGAGAAAGTTTGAAGCCAAATTGGCCCTGAGTCCGCTTCGGATGGACTTGAGTAGCTACAAAAAGAGTAGCGAATTACGGATCGTCCAGCTTCGCAAATTGGAATCGAACCCCGATTCACCGAAGTCTCACTCCACTGCCTTAAGTTGTTGCCACCATTTGAATCTGATAGCAGTGATGCGTCGCACTCAACATGGTTTGGAGTAACTTCTCCCAATCAACTTTATTAAGCAGGGGCGATTTTTTATTAATTGGACGAAAATGAACGCAATCGTTTCGCAGTCTATAGACTAATGATGCCGCATTTACCGCAGTAAAATCTTGATCAGGGTTGTTAACGCCAAACGCATCGCGAAAATCTTCGACGAGAGGCGCTGCAAAATCATTGAATAAATGTTGTATGGCGCCTTCCTCTGTTGGCCGCCAACCCAAGATATTTTCAATTTTTTCGCTCAAATCCTCTGGCGTACCCGATAGTCCAAGGACGGTTTTCAATTTATTAATTTTTGGGATGGGGTACAAAAATTCAATTGATCTGTATATCTCTAGATAAGCATGCTCAAATTTCTTTTCAATTAAAGCCCTCAAAATAAGTTCATGCGGAAACGAATCAGTATCAACGGTGCATATTTCTTGAATAGTATTTAAGCTTGCTTGCGACCATTTCAAGCTTTGTAAAATAGGACAGTTAGCCGTAGCAAATAGTCCGATTCTATACAAAGACGATTGTCCTTTTAGTAATGGAGAGTTTGAGTGAATTCTATAGGTCGTGATATCTGGAAAATATGATGTAATATCTTCTAGATTATACGGAGTACCTTTAGAAGAATGCTGGATAGGAACGAATATGTTTTCGGCGAGAGAAAAGCCAAGACCATCTTTTTCAAGGGGTGATAGTTTTAATTCAAAAACCAATGCGCCAAACAAACCAGCGTTCTTTGGAATCTCTTGAAACTCTTCTGGAGGGCTTTGGATAGTTAATCCTATGCAAACCAAGTAGGTTATCGAATTGTGTGTTGCAATAAGAAACTGCCTATGTTCATCAAAGCGCAGCATCTGATCGTATGAAAAAACGACGTTTTGAAGCCAGTCTTTCTCCGCATCAGTTGTACGTATCCAACGCTTCCCTAGTGCTGTTGCATTCTTGATGTCTACTGGGAGTAAATCATGAAGTGTGTGAAAAAGCACTTCATTCGCTCGCGTCATATTTCTAGTCATATGTAAGACTTGAAAATTATCCGACTGAATTAATACGCCCTCCAACATGGTTCCATGTCGTCAAGGTTTGCGCCTTCTTCAAGCAAAACTTGAAATGCTTTCAAGAAAAACTCTCTTTCAGAATCTCCTACTGACTGATTAGTTCGCACTCGGCTAAGCGATTCGCTTAGAGTCCTTAAACAGAGAAAATCGCCAAGTGCGCTTTCGTCCAAGACATCTAGCTTTTTCCGCAGTGCGGAGAGTTTTAGTAAGTCATCTCTCAGTTTTTTATCTTGCTCAGGCTTGGATCTCGCCACTCCAGGACGGCCAAATATATCTAAGGCAAGAGCTGTAATGAAACCTACACAGGCTGGCTGACTTGCAAACAGATCTTTACCAGCTGCAAATCGGCTTTTATCGGACTTTGAGCCGCGATAATTATCTAGCGCGATGTCTAGGAGTACAAGCTCAGTCAAAGCCTTGCAATAATAAGCCGTAAAATCATCTTTGGCTGCCGCCTCCATAAAGTCTAGTCTAGTGAATTCATCGGCGAGTCGCTCTCGAATATCGATTTTCTCTTTTCGAGCACCGAAAACTAGGAACAATTCAATTAAATCATCAGCTTGAAATTGTCCACCTCTCGATCGCCGCCGTGCATGCGTCGTATCTAAAACCTCCAATTTTTCAATCGATGATTTCAGCTCTAAAACTAACGATCGAAAAACTACTTCAATTTGTCGACGCAGATTCCAAGGAACTTGACCTGTATTTAAAACAAGCATTCGATATATCAGACTTCCAGTATCTTCGGCTACCCAAAACTCAATTCGAATTCTTCTATCGATGGGTGCCGTTCGTTCTCCGAAAGCTTCAAATAATGCTGTGG
>JANMDL010000073.1:0-1723 GCA_031376295.1 Chitinophagales bacterium | reverse complement strand
TTTTACACCATAATCAAAATTCAAATGTGGAATATTGGGGCCGATAAATGCAATATCGCTGCCTTCGTATTTGGAAATATGGTCGCCAATATGCCTGAAACCACTCTCCGCCTCAACGTATACAATTTCATATTCCGGGTGAAAATGCCAGTAAAACAATTCATTCAGATTGGGTGTAAGCAATATTCTGAATGAGCTATCACTATCGGTTGTTATAGATTCTAATTTTGCTTTCATTTGCGCTGATTTTGCAATAATTACCCTGAAATTACCAAAATATATCAATACAGCACAAATATTGGTATTTACAGCTGTGGCCTGATTCCTGCCACAAAGCGAGTTTTGTATGATAAAAAAGATTGCAATATGGAACAAAAAACAATGGTGCCAACCATGGCTCCCCAAATGCTGCCGGACAATGCCCATAAAGATATACCGGGTAATCCTTCAACTGCAAAAAGCAGTACTGTTAAGTTAAACGACCGAAGTAACGGCGAGCCGCTGCATGTTTTAAATGAAGCCGACTGGGATTTTTGGATTACGAATGGATACATTGTAATAAAAAATGCTGTGCCACGGGAACAGGCGTTGGCCACTGCAAATTTTTTATGGGAGTTTGAAGAAAAAGACCCCAATAACGCCGATACCTGGTATACTCCCCCACGGGCCGAAATGAAAATGAAAGAATTAACCAATACCGGAATGGTTGAAGTGTATAACAATCAGCATTTGTGGAATAACCGGATGACACAAAAAGTGTATGATGCTTTCAGAGATATTTGGGGAACAGAAAAGCTGTGGGTTACTATTGACAGGGCAAACCTTAACTTCCCAATAAAACCGGGTTTTGAGCAAAAAGGTTTTATACATTGGGATTACGATCCCGAAACAAAGCCTGTAAATGTACAGGGAGTGCTTGCTTTGGCAGACCAAACAGATGAAAACATGGGTGGTTTTCAATGTATTCCTGAATTATTTCGCAATTACAATACATGGAAACTTTCGCAGCCTGAAGACCGTGACCGTTTTAAACCAGATACCACCGGATTTGATTTTGTAAAAGTAACAATGGAAGCAGGTGACTTGTTAATTTTTAACAGCCTGCAACCACATGGCATACGCCCAAACCTGAGCAGCAATAAAGTGAGGATTGCTCAGTACATCTCTATGATGCCCGCCGAAGAAACTAATGAAGCATTGTGCAGTTGGCGAATCAATTCCTGGAAACACCGCATTGCACCTGAAGGCTATGCCTTTCCCGGCGACCCCCGTAAATGGGAACAAACTAAATACAGTACAGCCGAATTGAATGAACTTGGCAAAAAATTATTAGGATTGGAAAAATGGTAGTGTAATGAATTTGAGTGAGTGCCTTTGCGCCCCTTGCGGTTCATAGTGCTCTTTGCGATACAACAAAAAATCCCCCGGAAAACCGGAGGATAATACCTTTACTTGGAGGTTGAGGTATGTCTTTTAATGGATATTGAACAAAAAAAGCTGTAGGGGAAGGGGTCGAACCTCCACGAGGCAGTTAGCTGTAGCACAAAGTTCGGTGGTCGACCCCGGTCGTCCCAACATTGCTGTTGAAACGGCTCTATGTTACGTTTATCCCGTTATCCTCACCCCCGAGACAAGGGGGTATGTCTGCCAAAAATTTCATCACCCCACAATTTTTAAGATCCTGCCTACCGTCAGGCAGGCTTTCTGCCCTTAGGCTGATAAC
>JANMDL010000047.1:0-34188 GCA_031376295.1 Chitinophagales bacterium | reverse complement strand
TTAAGTATATCACTTTCTGCATTGCTCAATGGCTTTGGTGGATTAGGATTAATACCACCGCCTTTGGCCAGTTCTACCGTGCCATTTTTATTTACTACCCATTGGTTACCATCGGGGGTATTGATTACTAAATTTTTGCCTATTTCTTCAGGCTTCAGGGTGTATGTGTATGCCTTGCCATCTTCACCTATCATGGTGAGTATATGGTTTGCCGTATCAAATTTTACCTCTGTATAGTTTTTGTCAAAACTTATCATCATAGCAGTACTATCTAACCATGCAAATTTCTTTTGGTTTTCTTTCTGCTGCTTTTCCTCATCATCTGCACCATAAAACTTACCAAACTCGGCTTCCCATTCCTCCAGTGGCCGGGTAACCGCATATATCAATCCCTGCGTAACTTCCCTGTCCTTATTGATAAAAATATTGTTGTACGTTACTTTAAGCCCTGTGCCAAAGCCACTATTGGTATTGCCCATTAAAGCACCCGCAACCTGCACAATTGCGAGGAAGGGTATATTAAATATCCTGCCGCTGCCACTGTAATAGCCGGGGCTGCCCGATTGCTCCACGCTGTCAATCAGCATTTCAAATTTGCCACATTTTACTATCATAAATGGTAATAAAATTGGCAATGGTTCTGTACTTAACCCGCTGGCATAAGTGATAGGCAACCCACAACCCGGCGGCGGCGTAAGCGCAGGCGTTACAAACTCTTTTATAGGGCTGAATGGCCCGTAATATTGCCCGGCCTTGCCCTGTACCTGTGCCTGATAAGCCGTGGAAGGTTCAAGGTCGTACAGCTTTGCGTTTAAAGAATCAGTATCCACATCGAACCATGTGCCACTGCCATTTTTGCGGCGGTAGCGTACCCGGTAGCTGCTGTAGCCGCCCGTTTGCTGCCATTGCCCCAAGCCCCTGCGCTCGGTTTCTGCCTGTGCATTAAAGGTGTTTATTTCCTCCAGTCCCGGAGGGTTGGTGTTCGGGTTATACACCCCGCCAAAAGTAAAGTAGCAAACCTCGCTGTAACCATTGTTTTTAAACCAGTCCCTGCCGTTTGCATCAAAGGCTTTTATGCGCCACGCATATTGCAGGCCGTCAATCAATGCAGGCTTATCAGCACCATAAGTATAGGTTGTTGCACTTGTTTCATCGGTAAATACGGGCGGGCTTGTAAGTACCGCATTATTGGCCATTGCTTGCAACTGCTCATTGGGTACTTTGGGGCGCACTTCGTACAGTTCTATTTTGTAGCGGGTGGATAGTGTGCTGTTGGGGCTGGATGTGTGGCGGGGTGTCCACATAAAATTGATGGTGGCATTACCCGCCGGAGCTACCTCAATATATGTATGTAAATCCACATAAGTTTCTATGCCCCCATCGTATAGCCCCCCGCCTGAGTAGTAATCCGTTACGATATACTGCTCTGCACCGGTTTTTAATTTAGTACGGCTCCAGTATATAAATTCATTGTCCGTCAGTTCCTTAAATACCAAACTTGCCCATGCCTTACCGTAAGCATCATCCCAATGCTTGTTGCGCCAAATGGCATAGTTCATCCCAGTTTCATACAGCTTGTCTTTAGCAATGGCATTGTTCACCCTTTCCGAAAAAGTTTGTGTAATGGCTTCCTCCACATGGTCGTACCAAATATTTTTTTCTGTATCGTCCCACGGCATATCGATAGTATAACTCAGCCAGCGGCCTGCCTTGTCTATCAGGTTTTCCTGCTCATCCTGCTGCGGAGCGATATACAAACCGCAGGCGGGCATATTTACAAACGGCGGGTCGTTTTTGGTAAGGTAGTAAAAGCTGCAACCGTCATTGCTTACTTTTACCCTGTCTGGTCTAAAATAATCATAGGCCGTAAAGCAAATTTTATACGCCCCTTCGGGCAGTCCTTTTTTTTGCTCATAATCCTGCCTGCTGTAGCCAATAAAATCAATGTTATTGCTGTTCATGTACGGGGCTAACTCTAATCCCTCCACAGAAAATGGTTGATTGGGTTGCAGGGTAATGGGGCCAGGTGCATAGCTATCACTGGTACGCATAATGAGTGAACCGTTCAGTTCTATACTCATTATCAGCTTCACCTTATAATCCGGCTGTGTAACGTCTTTGTTCAAAAGCAGTACCCGCAACTGGTTGTTGATACCCGTTGCATAATCCGGCAGGTAAACCGCATAAGGCGGCACTAACTGCGTAGTAGCCTGTATAGGGTATATCTGTGCAGTGGCCGGGTGCATTATTAGCAGCAATATCAGCGCAAGGTAATTTCTTATCAATCTCATAGTTCTATATTTTGTTGCTGGTTAGTTTTGTTGTTTTGGTTTCGGGTTGTTGCCCTTTGCACATTTTCCCATTTGCATATTTGCACATTTGTATTAAAAATTATAACTCCAATTAAATGTTACCGTCAGTTCGCTAAACCCCTGTTTTAGCAACGCTACCGGCAACCTGTTCATATAATTAATCATCAAACTCATGTTTTGTTTACCCTTCAGCGGGTTGGCTACTTTTACTATCTTCTTTACACCTGTTTTGCCTCCTTCGGCTCCCTTATCAACCTTATCAACTGTTTTACCCTTCTTCCCCTTCGGCGCATAACTAAAATTCATCCTGCTGCTCCACACCGCACTGCTGCTGATGCCGTTGGTGGTATTTTTATTGTAGGATGCACCAAAGGATGCCTGCACCTTTTTTTGCAACAAGGCTTTGCTGATGTTCATGTTAGGGCCATAAAATACCGACTTGCTGCCGGGCGCACTGCTGCTGTTGTAATTGACCGAACTGCTGATGCTCATGCCCTTTTTGGTAAAGGTTTGGCTGTATGCCAAAGAGCCGTTAATAAAGCTGCTGTTCTTTGTGCCATTGCCCGTGCCTGTCTGCTGGTCGCTGGCTTTTTGGTAAGTACTGTTTAGCGTTAAATTTTTCTTTACTTCCTTACTGCCAAAGCTGTGCGTAACCGTGGCACTGATGCTGCTGTTTACCTGATAAAAATTAAGTGTGTCCAACTGGTTTACAAAAAAGGGGTCTTGCTGTGGGCGCACATTGGTAAAAGTGGTAAAGTTGCTGTAACTGCTGCTAAAGTTCCAGCGTTCATTTTTAGCATAGCCGATATTGGCATTGCCCACAAACCGCCTTGTACTGCTGTTTTTTACCTTATCCAAATTATTGGTTTGTACCCCCGCATTACCGCTGATGGTCAGCTTATTTTTAAAAAGCCGCACATTGGGTGCAAGGGTAATATTGCGCATATCGTTGTTAAAATAATATGCACCCAGCGTGGCATATTCGGGAGCAATGCGCTCATAATTAAATTGCAGGCCATACCATTTACCGTTGTACCCAATGGCCGCTTTTACCGCATCGTAAAATTTGGTATTACCGTTCTTTGGCAGCAGAAAGGATAAAAAACTTTTGGTACTGGTCTGTTTGTTTTCTGTGGCGGCAGTTGCATCGCTGGTGATACCGCTGAGTGCATACTCTGCCTGTATGTTAAACTTTTTAAACAGCTTCTTTTTTACGCTCACAGATACCACCGTATTTTGTTTGGGTGTTAATTGTGCTTCCTGCGGCACAAAGGTCAAAGAATTTGCATCGTCCTTTGCGGTAAAAAATATCAGGTTCAGTTCCTCCCCGTTGCGGTTGTAGCCGCCCTTAAAGCCCCAGCCCTTACGCTTAAAAGATACGGTGCTGTTATTTTTTGCTATCGGGTCATACGCTACTGCTTCTCTCAACTTGCCATACATGGCGGCAAACTGCCACTTGCTGCGGGTAAGTTCCACACCATAGCCGTTGAACAAATGGCCGTTTAATGTTAATGGAGAAAAACTCATGCTGGTATTGCCCCAATAACCTCTTATCCATTTCCAGTAAGGTTTAAATTGTATGCGGTTAAAAGGCTGGCTGTAATTTTTACCGGCATTGCTTAGTGAAAAATTAAACGGCATTGAATAACCAAAAGCATTGATGTTTACATTGCCGCTCATAAACCAATTAAAGGGGTCACGCCTGCCGCCTTGTTTATTGGTAGTTTGATACGATACCGCATTAAAGTTCAGCCCTCCCGTCATGGTGATGCCTTTTTTTACGCCGTAACTGCTCATATCCTGTGCAAAGGAATGACTGCACCACATTACTGCGGCAGTTAAGAGAATCTGATATATTTTTTTACTTGCCAATTCTTTTTTGTTGCGGGTTATTTTAGTTGATTTTGTTACGGGTTGTTTTGTTCGGGTTTTCCTTTGTTTTCCGCTAACGGTCATAACCCGTAACCAAAACAACCCGCAACGATTTATTGCTTAACAAACAATAAATTCCTGCTGTCATAATCGCTCACTATCCGTAAAAAATATGTACCCGGTGCTTTGCCGTTCATTTCTGATAAATAGTTTTTGGTCAGTTGCAGCGTGGGCGCAAAAGCCTGTGCAGGCACAACGATAAAGCCGGTGATATCGGTGATATAAACCGTTACCCTTTGCAGTTTGTAAAACTCTACATTCAGCGTAAACTGCCCGTTGTTGGGGTTGGGGAACAGTTCGGCTTTTTTTATGCCACGGTTATAATCAGCCGGGGTAACCACTGCATTGGGGTCAAAGGGATATATCCGCAGGTACTTCTGTGTGTTGTAAGTACAGTTGGGATAGTAACCGATTAACCGCACCCAATAAGCGTTTGATGTATCGGGGTTGAGGAACTTTATTTTTGGCTCATTGCGGTTCGGGTCAATGATGGTGGCCGATGGATGGTACTGCCACAGCACACTATCAGGCTTTACCCAACTGATTTCCTTCATGGTAAGGGTGTCTTGAGCGTGCTGGTTGCTGCTGATGATAAAGTTAAGATTGGGATTGCTGCTTACTACGGTTACGGTTGCCGTAGTTGCAAATATGCAGTTCTTAGCATCTTTCACCACTATTTGATAAGCCCCTGCTGCAAGGTTGCTGAACACACTGTCCGTACCGAATGATACGCCGTTATCCTTTGAATATTTAAACGGTGCTGTACCGCCCACAGGTTGTACCAGTATGCTGCCCGTTGTTAATCCGTAACAAACCTGCCTTGCTGTTACAATGGGTGCAAGGGCGGCGGGTTCTGTTACTGCAATAGGGAATGTTTTGATACAGCCTGCATTGTCGGTTACTTTTAGCGTGTAAGTGCCTGCTGCCAAATTACTGATGCTGCTGGCCGTACTGTTGCCCGGTGTCCACAGGTAACTGTAAGGAGTTACGCCTACACCTCCGCTGATAGTAGTGCTGATGCTGCCGTCATTGCCATTTTTACAGCTTACGTTGGTGATGGTGTTGGCTTTTGTAATATCGGTGTTGATATGCACCAATGTAACGGTGATATAGCCGGTGCAACTGTTAATGTCCTTTACCGATATTATATGATTGCCTGCTGGCAGATTATTAAACGTGCTGTCTGTTTGAAAAACACCTCCGTTTACATTATACCGGTATGGCCGCACACCGCCGGTAGCTTTTATGCTGATGCTGCCGGTACTTGCACCGTAGCAGGTAATATCTGTCTTTGTTAATAAAGTGGTACGCAAACTGTCGGATGGTTCTACAAACAATACTGGCCTTGCTACCACGCAGCCCCTTGCATCCCTTACCTGTATGTTTCTTATACCGCCCGGCAGGTTCTGCAGTATGTTGCTTAACTGCCATGCCTGGTTATCATAGCGGTATTGGTAGCCGCTGTACCCGCCGCCGTTACCGCCGCTGGCATTGATGGTAATAATGCCATTGTCTGCCCCAAAGCAGGTAATATTATAGCCATTATAAAATACTTGGCTGTATGTATAGTCTAAAGTATTTGGCGGTGCCGTAATGTTGATGGTATCAGGCTTTGTGGCCATGCAGCCCTTTGCATCCAGCAGCCGTACAAGGTATTGCCCGGCCACAAGCCCCGTGGCAGGGGTAAAATCTGTCCACGTCAGTCCGGGAGGTGTTGTCAATACCCTGTACTGCTGCACATAACCGCCATTGCCTCCACTGGCATACAAAGTGATATGACCGCTGCCTGCAAAGCAGGGGATGTCTTGCACATTAATACTATCTATGCGCAGGCTGTCGGGTTCAAGTATGGTTACTGCTGCCGAATAGCCCGTGCAGTTTTTTATATCCCGGATGGCACTGCGGTAAATGCCGGGGGCTACGCCCGTAATGCTGTTACCCGTTTGAAAATAGCCTGTCCAGTTGCCATTTACTTTTGTTTGCCAGTTGTATTGATAGTTGCCTGCGGTATTGCCGCCGATGGCAATTGCACTCAAAGTGCCGTTGTCCTTCCCCTTGCACTGTACATCTGTTTTGCTGATGCTTACCGCAATGGTATCGGGCTGTAAAATAGCAATGGTAACTATGGCACTATCGGCACAGGGGATGGTTTTATTAGTGATCCTGCCGGTATAGCTGCCTGCGGCAAGGTTTATAAATGTTCCTGCCGTATCTGTTGCCGTAAAACCCGTACTGTTATTACGTAACACATACCTGTAAAATCCACTGCCGCCGCCTGCTTTTAAACGGATGTAGCCGTCTGAACCGCCGTTACAGTTAACCGGTTTTACACTATCCGTTGCTGCTGTTAATGGAGTAAACGGCAAAAGAAAAGTTTCATTAATGCCGGGGCAGTTGGGCAGGTTGGGCGATGTTACGGTTACCTGATAAGTAGCTGTTTGCAAACCTGTTTTAGTAAATAGGGTATCAGAAGTATTGAGTAAACTGTCAAAAGGGTTACCGTTTTTATAGATGCGGTAATTATATAACGTAAAACCGGGGCTGGCAAAATTGTACTTGGCTTTTACCTTGATGATGCCGTTGCCGGGGCTGGCGCAGGTGGGTACAGTTATCAGCACAGTACCTGTTACTTTAGGCGGCTGTACAATGGTAAAGTTTTTGATAATGGTCAATCCGCAGGTATCGGTAAAAGTAGTGGTATAGCTGCCTGCTTTTAAATTGTTCCATTTGGCTTCATTGGCGGTAAAGTTAAATACAGCCGATGCCTGCACCGGGCTGATAGAAAAATGAAACGTATTCCTGTCGCCGCCACTTATCAGTAAACGGATGCTGCCGAGGCTGTCGCCATAGCAGGGCGGGTGCTGCACAAAATGGGTATCTACCTTTATGGGTATTTGTGCCGGCACGGTTGCATTGTAACTCTCGTAGCAGGCTCCACCGTCTGCACCGGTATTGGCTAACAGTACGGTAAAGTTGCCTGCCGGGATGCCGGTAATGTCAAAATTACTGCTTGTGGTACGGCCAGATTTTACCACGTTAAAGCAGGGCGGGTTGCCGGTTTCAGGATTACAGAAAGCATAGTTGTTGTTGCCGTACCGTACAATGTACATCACGGTATCGGTGTACTTGGTAATATCCATGTGTATAATGCCCGTGGGTATATTGGTGCAGGAGGGGCTGGTATTTAATACCTCCGGCGTATTACTTTTGGGACTGCTTGGGCTGAACTTTACCGGTGTGGGATTGCTGATAGCGGCTATGTTCAGTATTGCTCCTGTTACCGGGTGTACCTGTGCCAGCTTTGCCCGTATATACCGGAACTGCTGTGTATTTATTTGGCTCGCCTGCCCCCGTGGGAAGGACAGGTAGGGCAGAAAAAAAACACTGTCGGTGGGCGATTGTGCAAACTGCTGGTAAACCGGGTTTACCGTAACGGATGGGTCGCTGGTGGTATATTCCCATAAAAATATTTTTGTACCGGCTACACCGAGGGCAACATCATTGCCACCGATTACCTTCATGTCCACTGCCTGGTCGTAGCAGTTCAGCAGGTTGCGGGTACTCCAGCGCACGGGTGCATTTAATTGCGTTTGCGCCGTTGCAGATAATACAATAAACAGCAGGCCAATGGCCACACTAATAGCTTTTGTCAGCTTCATAAGCAGTTGTTAATAGCTTGATAATAAAATAAATTCAGGCCGTACTAAACAGGCCAAGGCAGTTAAGAAAGTTTACGCTTTATAAATAGAAAGATTGCAGTTGTTGTGTTTGCAGTTGCTGGTAATGTTTACTGTTGAGCCGTTGCCCGATGATTTTCCGGTCTAATCTGAATTGGTTCATACGTTGCTGGTTTTTGTTTTGGTTATAAATGTAAATTCAATCGTTTTATTAGTATTTATCTGCCACGCCCACTTTTGGGTGAGGCTTAAAAAGTCCGGCCAGTCATTCCCTGCTATCCGTTTCCCATCTGGCCGGCCTTTTGTGGTTTTCCTGTACCCTGTGGTTACAGAAATATAAAAAATGCCTGAACAGCCTTGATGGGGACGGGGATTATGTTTTTTAACCGCCCTCCTTTTTGGTCGGCAAAGGTAGGGAGGCTGTTTTGATTAAAAAATACCACTAAGTGGTAATTTTTAATTTGGTAGGCTTTATAACCAATGTTATTGTTTTTGATGCGTTAACCAAAAAGACCAGCCAGCCACTTTCCCTGCCGTTGCTTCCTGCTGGCCGGTACTTTTATGGCTTTTCTGTAAATGTATGCCTACAGAGATATGAAAAATGTTTGTTTAAGTATTAACAAGATTAAGCAAATGAACTGTTTTACTTGTAATAACTTTTCTGTGCATTACAGCTTTATCGCACCATACAACACGCTTATTGATATTTCAAAAAACTCTTGGCAATATTTATTATTTTTACAGCTATATTGCCCAAACGAAACGTGCAAACAATGGGTTCTGAAATTATCTGTTGCCAGATGATATTAACTGGTTTGCAAAAACAATATTAGAAAATATTTTCTATAAAAAAGAATATATTTTCAAATATTTATTTTAATAAATTATATAGAATTGGATGTCAAGTATTTACGATAAAATAGACAGGCTTAGAAAACTACAGGGCTTACAAAAAATGGAGTTTTATGATTTAATTGGTACATCCGCAAACGCATATAAGTACATGATTACCCATGATACTGCAACTATTCCTGAATTGAAAAAAATTGCCAGCGCTTTAAATACCACAATTTTGGAATTAATTGATGAAGGCGGAGATAATGAAGTTCAGGTTGATATTCAGTCAAATGTAACCGAAGAAGAATCTGTTACATCAGAAATAATCAATAGCAGCATGAGCGAAATTGACAAAGTAAAAATGCTGGGTCAAAGAAACATATTGCTCAATGATAGATATGATTCATTGCTAAATGAATTAGAAGCAGCTAAACAACTTGCTGAAATGCGAAAAACGAAAATTACCGAACTTGAAGAATTATTGATAAGGTCAATTAGGTGAATTTTCCTCTATTAATTGTTCATAAATTTTCCTTACCCTTATAGCACCGGATTGAGCAATTTTCAGTCTGCGTTCACTAAAATCCTTGTCTTTCTTTACTTCTTTTTTGTAATATTTCAAATAACAATACCAATTGGCTACCAAAACATAAGGAAGTACCCTTGAAAGCCTTTGTGCTAAATTAGCAAGTATATTTGGATAAAAATTACCAAAGTAATATTTATCAAGAAAATAGGATAACCCGACATAACCAAAAGTAATAGCTAAACAAACAATTAATTGCCATTTGAATAAATATTTTATTCGCATTATGCCGCTTAACCTATAATAAACTTTCAATGAAAACACTTCAAAATACCCGGACATTAATTTTGCAATACTATAAAAAATTATTAGCAGCGAAAGTAGGTTGTAAGCTATTTGAATCCATTCAATAGTTTTTACTTTATCGTAGTAATCAATTAATTGAATTGTGTTAATTGAATACCAAATAAACCATAAGAAGATGTGCTTTGCAATAATTTTGTTTTGAGGCTTTGACATTGTTCAGTGTTATTGAGTGTTATAAAATTGTTTATTGTTTCGCTACTGTTTTACATGACTTGCATTAAATTTCAGCTAAATGTAAATTTATGCAAACAAATTCAAAAAAGGGTAAACTTTCCCTAAAAAAAGTTACAATTGCAGTGCTTACGGACATTACGAAAAGTAAGCGGGTAGCGGTAGCAACAACAGATACCTTACCTACGGGAACGGTATCTCATACTCCTACTTGTATTTTTGGCTAAGTATGCAATGTGATTTATGAAAAAAGGCGGTGTGATTGATTTCACACCGCTTTTCTTTGTAAATATCAAAGCACTTCTTTTTCTACGTCATCCAATGAAACTAAAAACTTTTCCTGTACAATAGTAATGTATTCAGTTGAACCAAAAAACAGGGAAATTCCTGTTTTTTATACCAAAAATTCGTCGTATATATAAATTTACTCTTTGTGCCAGTAAAACGCCTTATGTTCCGGTGGCATCATCATGTAATTACATTTCATTTGCTATTTCTTCTTCTGCCTTTATACTATATTTTTCACGCCTCGCTTTTTTATTCACTCTGTATAATGCGTAACAGGCAGCATAAACCATATAGGGTAACACCTGCTCAACCCGTACGTAAACATAAGCATCAACGCCCGGATACTTGTAGCCTAAATACATTGAATCAAGTGATACTCCCAGAATAACATAAAGTAAAAGTATAAGGGCAAGGCTGACCGTTTCTACATTAACTATCTGTCTAAAATCTGAAAATTCGTCCTGATGGCTATATTCATCATTGAAAATTCCGTGTAATATAGGCTCCATAAAGTAAGCTGCCGGATAAAAGACAATTAAAATGGATAGATAGTTAAAAGTATGGTACAGCCAATCCATTGCGCCAAATTTAGCAATACCGGCAGTAAAAAATGTATAAGAATGCAGGCCAAACCAAATAATCCAAACTATCGTATGTCTTACCATTGATTTTATACGGGAGGAGGGTTTCATATCATGTATTAATTTATTAATTTCAACCGGGCAGATGCTTACCCGTTGTATGAAATTAGTAAAAAGTTATATCATACTCAAAAAAAGTAAAAAACTGCACATCATACACACGATGCCCCCATGTAACTGCACGTTGCCCCCACGACATACACACGATGCCCCCACGATGTACACCTTGTCTGAACCTTGTCTGAACCTTGTTTTTGCAAATTTTTTCAGTTCCTTTTCTATGGCAAATAGCCGCAGCAGTTCGCCTTTACTGACCTTAATACCGTTATAATAACACATAGGGTTCGTTTGTAAGAATGTATAAATAAATTCCCGTTTTGAGAATATTTTTGCCACACGCAGCTTTTAATTTTTCTTTTTTGAGAATTATGGTGCATTATCATCAGTTTTCATAGGGTACGGATTAAAATCGGGCAGGGGTTTTTACCCCAGCCCGTTTTATTAAACTGCAAGCCTACCATTCAGATAGACTTTTTTACAGCGCAAACTTTACAAATTAGTGTTATGTCATATTATTAAAAAATCAATGTGGCAACTTTAACATATTTTTTACACAGCCATATTTTTTTACTCATCATAAATTTAATAATTTCAATTACGATTTGCAGTTATATCATTATTTACCATTCGGGGAAGCCCGTTCAACAACCAACAAAAGTATTGACCGCATGAAATAATTTTTTAATTTTCCGTCTCAGTTTTCAACTCAACAATTTATTGGCCTCCCCTTTTTGGATGCTGTTTACAGTAGCTGAACAGTACTGTTCCGAACTAAAAGGCGTATTCACATTGTCTCGCAACTTATTTCAGGACGACACAATTTTTTATGCGGAGCAATTGCGGAATAATTGCGGAGCAATGGGGATTAATTAGGGAGCAATGGGGATTAATTAGGGAGCAATTAAAATGCTGTCCGTTCAATCTATTATAAAAAAATTTGTGCAGGATAACTACCCTTCTTAAAATTATACGGAGTAGCTATATAGGTACTATAAAGACTTTATACATTAATTATTAACCCAAATAAATCAACACTAATGAGTAAATCAAATTCAAAGGTTGTAAAACCCTATTCGTTAACGGAACTGGCGAACCACTATGGTGTAACTGTACATACTATGAAAAGATGGTTAGCAAGGCATCAGGAAAAAATAGGTGAAATAACCGGCAGGATATACACTGTCCGGCAGGTGGAATCAATATTTCAGGCATTGGGCTTACCGCCCGGCCTTGACGGCTTAGACGATTAAATACCGCACATTAAAATCAAGCCCTGTTTTCTTTTTGCAAGCGGTGTTAACAGCCGTAAACCTTTAACTGTGCTGCATATCCTGTACTCAACAGTAAAAAACTGCCGCCACCGCATTGCATAAATTTTCCGGTTTATTATAATTACTGCACTAAATAATTTTTACCGGCAGGCTGCTGTGACCCTGCCGGTAAAATCATTTACGGTATGTCACCCTCCATACTGCTGTTTATTTTATTGCCGTCATTTCGGCCTGTATTATTATTGCTGTATATTTTACACTGCTGTTATAGCGGCTGCTTTCTTTCTGACAATTTCTCTGCTGCTCCACTTTTTTTACACAGGTAAAACCCTTCTCCAAAAATATTTTTTTGCCGTTTTTAATCTTATTTGATGTTCCACGAAAAACATTTGTGTTAAACCTGATTGAAAATGATTAAAAGTGATTAACGAAACTCAACAAAACAGCACAGAATATAAAAAAATAAAACAAATACTGCTATTATAATACAGAATAACATAGTTCATAAACTTTCATAATAATTCAGGAAAATTCAGTACAGAACAGCACAGATTGAACAGTAGCCTTTTGCGCCAATAGTATGTTTGCAATGTAACAAACAAATAATTAAAAAATAAAACAGGATGAAAAAAACGACAACCGATACCCGCAGTTTTAACGAACGCAGAACAGCAAGGGCTGCAAAAAAAGCCAAAGAGATAAACAGCCCTGAACTTACCGCACTTATCAATACGGCATGGCAGGTAGCCTATACTACACTATGGAACTGCACACAGTTTTCCACCGCAGAAACTACAATAGCCAAAAAAGCAATCGGGACTTTCCTGCAACTGCACAAGACCCCCGAAAAAGGCTTTATCGTTTTTTGCCAGCGGGTGGCATTAGCCAGGTTTGAAGACAACATACTGTTTCCTGTAAAAGAATGGTTGCCTTCACAATGGTTTGACTGGAGCATTGCCAATGGCTTTAACTGGACGAAGCAGCGTTTTGACGGCATAGAAACAACCCGTGCATCCCTGCCGCTGTATAAACAGGAACTTAAAGCATTTGCCGAAGGGGTACTGGAATTTTCACAAGAGCCGACTGTGAGGAATTACAAATTCTGGAGGCAGTATTTTATTGACAGGGATAAAGCAGCGTTACTTCAACTGTTCCAAATGGTTTGTGTTCAGCAAATCTGCGGTGCTTAAAAAAGACTGTATGCGCATAAAACAATGTTATGATGAGCAGGGGAATTTTTTAATACGCCCATACAGCCTGAAGGAACTGGCAGCCATATATGGCATTTGCTATCAGACATTGCGTGGATGGATAGATGCAAAAGCTGCTGATTATGGTGAAAAAAAAGGAAAGTATTTCAGTATTGCTCAGGTAAAGGGCATCGTAACGGCATTGGGTTTTCCGCATAAAATGGCCGTCCCCCAACATCAGTAACCCGATTTTTTAACCATTAAACTCCCACTATGGACACAAAGTTAAGTACCGGCGATACCGCCAGTAATGTTTTCCTCACCGGCTCTATTTTTCTGGCGAACCTTGATTTTTCCGGTTTGATGGACTATGCCCTTAAAGCCGTGATTGGTGGCCTGATGTGGCTGCTGTTTAAAATGCTTGCCGACTTTATGGAGCGCAGGTGCAGCAGGCCGCCTGTTAAACCACTGCCCCGGAAAAAGCGGCCATCGGCAAAGATTGTAACACCCGAAAAGGAGCCGCTATGAATGGGAAATTGATTGCGGGTGTTGCAGCAGGGGCAGGTGCATTGGCCACATACAGTTATGTACAAAAAATGAAAAGGCTGCAAAAAAATCTCCAGTACATCCCCACGGTCAATCTTGCAGGTATTACCTGGAACGGCATTACATTAAGGGTAAACATCCTTTTGAAAAATCCCACAAAGGCAAAACTAAAAATCCAGTTCCCCTTTGTAAAAATGGAGTACAAGGGAACAGTGATTGGCAGTTCGCAGGCTGTGCCAAAAGAAATAAAGATACCTGCCAATGGAGAAGTGCTGATTGACAATGTGCTGATTGTGATACCGGTTACAGGGCTGTTTACCGTTACCGCAGAGGTATTGAAAACCCTTTTAGAAAAAAAACCGGTAGCCCTCTCACTCACTGTAATGACTGATATAACCGTGGGCTGGATAACGGTGCATTATGAAGAAAAAAAGCCCATCACCATCCGTAAATAAAACCGTTCATTTTTAAAACAATCCTGTACAATGGAAGCTGCAATCAATACAAAGCGGGCATCGCTTGACGGCTCGGCATACAACCATCTTTTCCCGTCTGTAAGCGGAAAAAACGAAACCATTAAAAAGTATGCAGACCTCAACGATACGGTACAGTTTATACCCAAAGCCGTACAAGCTACCCTGTACCATACGGCGCAGCTTGCACCGGTACTCAAAGGGGCAACGCTACGGCATACCTGCTCCAAAGTATGGCATTTTTTGTACGGCCATACAAAGTACCTCAAGGATGAAGAGGGCAAGGAGCAGATACGCAGCCCCGGCAGGTCGTGGCGGGACAGGCAACTGGGTATTGACTGTGATTGTTTTTCGGTATTCGTATCAAGTATTCTTACCAACCTGGGCATACCGCACAAACTGCGGATAACAAAGTACCCGCACAGTGAAGGCAGGTTCTCCCACATTTATCCCATCGTACCCAGCGGGGATGGCTATATCACAATGGACTGCGTAACCGATGCTTTTGATTACGAAGCACCCTACACAGAAAAAAAAGATGTTAACATGGAACTGCAATTTTTAAATGGATTTGGAAACAGCATTGAGGGAAGCCAACGGATGGATGGACTTGCAGAACTTGGCCGCCTGTTAAAGAAAAAAGGGGGTAAAGTTTCTCCTTTTAAACCAAAGGCTGTAAAAAATGTCATCCGCACCCAGCAGCAGCAAAAACTGGCACAACGTACCAGCCCCAATGTTACCCTGCCTGCTGTACCCGGTGGCTATGATGTTGCGAAGCCAAAGAAGAAAAAGTTTTTTGGCAAGCTGCTTAATGTGGTGAACAAAGTAAATCCGGCCACGGTGCTTTTACGCAATGGCATCCTTGCCAGCATGAAACTCAATATCCGCAACCTTGCCGCAAGACTGCGCTGGAGTTATCTATCCCCACAGCAGGCAGCAGCCAAAGAGATTGACCCGGTTAAGTTTCAACAATTGGTGGCTGCAAGGATGCGGCTGGAGAAAATCTTCTTTGGTGCTGGCGGCAAACCTGCTAACCTGCGCAAGGCCATACTCGGCGGCAAGGGCAATAAGGACAAAGCGGTAAACGGGCTGGATGGATTGGAGGGCTACCCCTGTGATATATCGGGCATGAATGAATATACCCCCATGCCGGTACTGCTGGGCGCAACCATCTACAACGATGAAAACAACAGCGGGGGCATTGAAGGACTGGGGCAGTTGGGTGAACCCGTTACCCTTGCAAGCATAGCAGCAGCAGCGGGTGTGGTAGCAGGCATTGTGGGCATGATAAAAGAACTGGGAAACATTTTTAAAAAGAAAGAAGCAAAGGGTGCGGATGATTTTGACCCTGCTGCTAATGATGCTGCCGATAAAGCAGCCCCCACTCCAACACCGGCAGTTATACCGCCTGCTGCCACACCACCTTATATAAACCCGGATGATGGTGGAGGCTATACTCCTGCTGCTGCCCCGGCTGCCGCTTTCATTCCCCCTGCCGAAACCAGCTACAATACCAATATGGTAAAAACAGGAACAGAAAACACCCGCCCGCCTGTGGCAAGAGAGGAGGATGCACCCGGTTATGAAAGCCCGGCCACAAAGGAAACCGCAGATCCGGCAACTACTTCTGCTGTAGAGAACAATGCTGGCAAAAGCAATGGTGGTGAACCTGAAAAAACCAGCTTTTGGGAAAAGAACAAAACATGGCTGAAACCCGTGGGCATCGGGTTGGGAACTATTACTGTATTGGGGCTTGCCTATGCCGCCATGCGCACGAAAGGTTCCACTAATAACGCAAGACAGTATGAACGCAGCAATGGCTCACTGGCAGGATTACCCGGCAGAAAAAGAAACCACCAGCGGGGCAATGCAAAAAAGAAACTGCCCAAACTGCGCAGCATCGGGCTGGAATAATCAACACAACCTCTACCGCATAGTAATATCATCAAATTTTAAAAAACAATTATGGCAACGAAAGCAGTAAAAAAGAAAACTACCAAAAAAAACCAGTATGCAAAAAAAGCTGCAAAGCAGGGCATCATGGAACAATTGAACGAAGGATTAGACACAAAGCGCAATGTTAAAAACACCCTTTTGGAAACAGGCACTTACCTGCTCATCAGCGTAGTGGGCGGCGGGCTGATTGGCGCAATGATTGGCAAGCCCGCTTTTATTGCCGGGCTGGCGGTTACGGGCATCGGGCATTTTTCCGGTAACCGGCTGGCGGCACTTACCGGGCTGGGCATGATGGCTTCCAACGGACTGGTCGGCTCAAAATCCGTTAACGGGCTGGAAGGTATGGATGGTATTAAGGAGCGGGTAATGGCCTTTAAGGAAGACCTTTTGGAAAAGACCTACCTGAACAAACTGCGTACCATTGGCGGCGGCAGTGCAAAGGCCGCAGCAAAGCAGGTAGGTGAACTGCAGTATTTTAATTATGGTAATGAAGTGAACGGCCATAATGCAGCACTGGCAAGCATTGAAAACCAATTGTTAGAAAGCGGTATGCAGTTCCATGACGCTAACAATGCAGCATTTGCACAGCAGGGAGAAGATATTGAACTGGACGAAGAACGCCTGTATTAATCCTGTTTAACCACTGCAAGTACCCGGAAACTGCTGGCTGTGGAAAACACCTGAAACACCTAAAAGACCTTGTGATTTAACAAGTCAACTTTTGAACTAATCAACTTTTTTTCATCATTAAAAAAATCCTTTCGCAACCTGCTGTACCCAGCAACAGAAAGGTACTTATCAATTATGTTAGGAATATTAGAAGGCGTGGAAGAATACAACAACCAGGGCGCACTGCTCGGACTGGAAGCTGTTGAGGACGATGCACTGCTGGGCGCATTGCGCCGCATGAACCCCATCCAGCGGATGAATGTGGTATCAAAAATGAGCAGCAAGAGCAGCAGCCGGGGCAGCCGTGGCGAAATGGAAAAATTCTTTGGTGAACTGCCCCCGCACATCAAAGAAGGATTGGCCAAAGGCGACCTGCGGCTGGCAGACAACATGATTTATTCGATAAAGCCGGTTACCTCTAAAACCATCAAGCTGTTTGAAACACAGGACGACAAAGAAACCGGCCTGCGCAATATCAGCAATGCCAAACTGCAAAAGAATCAGGCATTTATGGTGAGCGGTATTTACCTGCTGGCAGGCACTTCTGCCGATGGCAGCAAGGACAAAATCATTGCGACCAATTTTAAGGGACTGGAGGATTTTCCGGCCATATCCAACGGTGAATTTTCGCTACGCAGCAACAAGAAGCAGATTGTACCGGAAACAAGCAATACCATTTTTAAAACGCAGAGCCTGCACAATGTACCCATCGGTTATTACAAACTGTCCAACCCACGGCTGATACACGATGACGTACTGGTGGAGATGACCGTAGAACTCGGTACGATGGAGGGCATACCGGCCAATACTTATATCTATGCCGCCCTGCATGGCACTATAACAACACCATAACACCTTAACACCTTAACACCTAAACCATTTATCTATTGCGCAGGGGCGCATCAACTTAAACAATTTCCGCCGGGTGCTGAACCCACCAAAGCAGGGGGGCGTGGGTAATGCCCCCCGCTGGCGGGGTTGTTAAAAAAAAGAATATGGCAACAGTAAAAAAAAGGTTTGACCTCGCCGTTACAGAAGCGGGCAAATCCTTCAGCAAAACTTTTGAACTGGATAAAAACATTGTTTACATCAAAGGGATTTTGATGAGTTCAGATAAAGACGACCTGATGTATTACCGGGGTTCGCAAAAAATTGAAGTGAACAAGGAAGAAGTATTTCCTGAAAACTACGAAAGCAAACTCCTGCAATCAGGTATTAATGTATCGCCCAACAGCCGTTACTACGACCTTGCCAATATGCCTGCGGGTGTGGGGATAGTAAAATTAGAATACAAAGATACATCCGACAGCAGGGCGGCGTTTGAGCCATACCGGGTATCTCTTTACCTTGACTGTATAACAAGCTGATATGAAAGAGCAACTTACCATCATACCCATCCGCATTACAAAAGCAGGTCAGCAGTACAGCTTCCAGCATAAGCTGCCACGAAGTGCGGAAAAAATCATCGGCATAGAAACAGGGGTTATTATGCGCAGTCCGTTGCCGCTCATAGCTGGCAATGGCATAAGGCAATTTAAAAGGGAAGTCATGCTTGGCTCTTTGCGATTGCAGGCAAATGGCAGCAGCAACCTTTTTTATGCTGCCGATATAAAGGCAGATGATAACAGTATTATACAGGGAGAATTTATACACGCTCCAGGCCCCGCCGGCCAACCCGGTTTTCCATTCTTTGATTTTAAGGTATGCACCCACGGCACAAAAAGGGAGGAAGAACCGCTGGATATACCCGGCTGCAGCATCGTTAGCGGTATCTACCGGGACAATACAGGTCTGCTATTTACTAACCCCGTCCATTACCATATCAATATTTATGTGTGGACTTCAAACCTTCCGGCATGACCGAAGCATTGGCACTGGCTTACATACCTGCAAGGATGACTGAACTCGGCCATACGGCTTACAGCCTGCGGCTGCGGCACTACCTGCTGGGAGCAAAAAAGAAATTAAAAATCCACGGGGAAGGGCAACTGTTTTTGCTGCTTGAACCGGATTGTATGATTAGCGTCAACAGCGACAGCGGTGTATTTGACCTTACCGAAACCAATATCAATGAACTCAGCTACGAACATCAGGGCAGCATCCGTATCAGAAATTACAGTGCCGTACCCATATCCGTAAAATTTATTCAGGTAATACCAAAAAAAGAAACCCCATGTCAACAGTAAAATACCCATTTGATGAACAGAAAGTGGAAAGGATAAAAGGGATGCTTTGCGGGTTGGCAGAGCGCAACCAGTCACGCCCCTTTGAAATATTTGTGGACAAATTTAAGGTAGTGCCAAAAACAGAAGATACAGACAGCTTTGACGATTATCTCGAATTTATGGACAATGATACCAGAGAAATAAAAGTCAAAGTATATCACACCCCCAATTCTCCTAAAAATGACCAGTTCATTTTTGAAGTAACGAGAAAGGAAGAAACAAGCCCGAAAGGATTAAGCGGTATTGAACAGGTTGAACAGATTGTAGGCGTGAAACTGGCTGAAAAAGACAGGGAATATGAAGCCCACCGCAATAGAGAACAACTGGAAGAATGTAAAGCGAAGCTGGAAGAAGCGGAGGAGTATATAGATACCCTGATGGAAAAACTCAATATAGCAGGCAATGACCGGTACAAGCTGAAAAATATTGACCTTTTAGAACTCGGCTCACTTTTACTGGGAAGGTTTGCCGAAAAAAACCCGGCTGTATTGCAGGGGCTGGGGCTGGGCAGTATCATCATCGCACCAAAACCTGCCCTGCCCGATGCGCCACCGGTAGCCGTAAGTTTTCAGCCGAAAACTGAAACAGCACCTGCCAATGAAAGAGAAGAGCAGTACCTCACTACCCTGCGGCAATTGAACAGCCATTTTAATGAGCAGCAGATGGTGGGCGTAATCGGTATCCTTAACCACCTGATGCAATACCCCGAAAAAATAGACACCGTTACCGCATTATTAACTTAAAAAATAAACAAATGAAAAAGTATCAGTATGATTTTTCTATTGAAGCCGCTACGCAAACAGAGGCAGATGCAAAAATGACCGCACTCGTAACATTGGCCGCCAGGCTCAAAGCAAATGAATTGACCAAACTGGCTCATGTGATAGCGAATGACCCCATCAAAACAGCACTGGCAAAAAAATACCTCGGCGTATAAAATGCAGTAAACAAAAAAAAGCAACATGGAACAGGCAAAAGAAAACGGACAGCCACACAGTGAGGGGATGACAACAGGGGAAACCATTAAATATGGGTTAATAGGTGTGGTTGTCCTCGGCAGTTGTTTTTTTATTGGCCGTTCGCTTATCCGCAAAGCACAGGCCGACAGTGAGGAAATGAAAACCTATACCGAAGGCTCGGAAGCCACTTTTGCCAAACAGATAAAAATGGCCTTTGACAATGACATGGCTTTTGGCTGGGGAACGGATGAGGAAAAGCTGCGGGCAACGGTACAGGCAATACCCAGCAAAGAAGCCTTTGGCAAAGTGGTTAAGTCCTATCAGAAACTGTACAACAGGAGCATGATGCGGGATATGCAGGAAGAGTTAGGAACAACAGAGTACAATGAAATTCTGTACATCATTGCGGCAAAACCCGAAACCGGCAGCCAGTTGCAGCCACCCTCACTGTCCCCGGCACAGTACAGTTCATGGGCAAAGCGGCTCAAGGCAGCTTTTGACATTACTTATTGGGGGTTCCCCGGTACGGATGAAGATGCCATCAAAGCCGTTTTTGTAGAAATGCCCACGCAGGCCGCTTTTACTGAAACCGCCCTTTATTATAACAAAGCCTTTGGTCGTACCCTCAAAAAAGACTTAGATAGCGAACTGGAGTTTTGGGAGAAAGATGCCATCATGGACATACTCACCAAAAAACCAAAAGTATAACGGTATTACGCACACTAAAAAAGCAAAGATGAAAAAGCGAAAAATAAAAAAAGTACAGCCCGTGGCAACCAGCGATAAAAAAAGTACGCAAAAAAAATGGTGGGTAGCAGGTATCGGGCTTGCCTCTGCGGGTGTGCTGGGTTACTTCAGTTGGCAGTATTACCAAAAACAAAAGACGGCTAAAAATGCCGCTTCCTTTACTCCCGTAAACTGGCCGGATATACAGCCGTCCAATAACAGCAACCCGCCTTTACCCGTACCTGCACCTGTTTACAAACCACAGCCCCAACCTGTTTACCAGCGGCCTCCCAAACCTGCCAGTAACAATACCCCAAAAGATACCTTCCCGCTGAAACGTGGCAGCCGTGGCGAAAATGTCCGTGCCTTCCAGCAGGCACTCCTTGACGCTTACGGAAAAAAAGCCCTGCCACGTTATGGTGCAGACGGACAGTTCGGCAACGAAATGGCTGCTGCACTAATCACCCTCAAACTATCACCAACCATTGATGAAACCACTTTCAATATCCTGGTAAAACAAAAGGCAGGAGGCAACAGCAGTGGCGGTAGTGGCTCAACAATCGCACAGCAGTTAATTACCGCCGCTGCTAAAAAAGATTTTGCCGCCGCTATAAAATCACTCAAACTGATTGCTGATACCGACCAATATACCACCGTAGGCAATGAGTTTAAAACCCTGCGCATAGGGGGAGGCGTAAGACAGACTTTGGTAAATGGTATGCTCAACAGCTTTGCCGATGAAACACAAAAAAGGGCAATACGCTTAGAGTTCCAGCGCATGGGCTTGCAGTATGACGGCAGTAAATGGACACTTAGCGGAATGGATGGGCTTAATGGACTGGCCATTGTTACCATCGCTGCTACTACCGTTTGGCTCAATGCCAGCCAAAGCGTACAAGTGCCTGCCCGTACCGTACTTGGCAATGAAATTTCCCGCCGCTTAGACTATACTTTATTTGAAAGCAAGGGAAAACATTATTTGGTGCAAACGGCCTGTGTAACGTATCTGTGAGAGCAAAGTACAAAGTAGTTAGTATAGAGTACTTAGTACAAAATACAATGCACGAAAAAAAGGATGAAGTATGAATACTGAAATACTGACTAACTACTAACTACTTGATACTAAAAACTAAAATTTAAAAAATGAAACGATTAATCCGGCACATCGTGGTACACAGTACCGCCAGTTTTGAACCCAAAGTATCACAGGTGTATGGCCTTTACCATTATGTGGTGGAGCGCAGCGGCGAAATAAAAAGAATACAGATTGAAAACGCTGTAGTAAAAAATACTGAAAGCGTGGACAATGAAGCCATCCACATTGCCTACGCTGGCGGGCGCAACAAAACCGGCACTATTGGTGATACCCGCACACCGGTACAGGAGGAAGCACTTTTTAACAAGTTGGTTGCCCTGTCTTTAAAATATCCTGCTGCCATGATACAAGGCCATGATGAAATTATCACCAACTCCATTTCACCAGGTTTTGCCGTTAAGGACTGGATAAGGAATTATGAGCCTGACCTCAAACTGTCAAAGACCGACTGATACCATTCATCCACCACAATCTTTATTTTATGATTTTAAAGAACATACAGAACAGCCTCGCCTTAAAAGGGTACGGGATGTTTACAAGACCCTTTGAACTGAACATTGTGGGGGTTCGTGCCAATAACACCATACCCAATACATTTAATGATACCATCAATGTATTTTTTGTGGGTGCAAATGGTGGCTGGGTACATTATACTTTCAATGCCACTACCGACCCCGGCACATTCTGGCTGCAGAACCCCCTATCCCCGCAAGGCACGGCGATCCTCAAACCGGGGTTTTATCCCGGCTCTCACCAAATCGGTTTGCACAGGGGCAAGTATGTGGCATTGGTGCAGCGCAAACCACTGCCGGTGATAAGGGATGCTGACCGCAACAAAATACTGAATTTCACTGGCAGCAGGGTACAAACCGGTATGTTCGGTATCAATATTCACCGTGCTACTGCCAATGGCACATCATTAAGTGTGGACAGATATTCAGCCGGATGCCAGGTGGTAGCCAATAGCAGGGATTTTGCCACTTTTATGCAGTTGTGTGAAACACACCGCCGTATGTATGGCAATAGTTTTTCCTATACCCTTATTGATGAAACAGCAGCACAACCAGAACCGGTAAAAAAAAATCCCTTCCCCAGCCCGTTCCCGCTTTTCCCACCGTACTGGCCGGGCTGACCTTTGCAGGCTCGGTAACGCTGGCTGCTTATTTTATTTTCCGTAACAATTAAAAATCAATACAAATGAAACAGTTTTTTTCACAGTTGCTCAAAGACAAAGACGGCAACTACTCTCTGCGGGAATTAGCCATCGCCCTGTTGCTGCTCGTGGTCATTACCAGTTGGGCAGCCCGGCAGTTCTTTAACAAAGAAGTTCCCGATTTTATGTTCTATGCTTTTGTAAGCCTTATCGGGGCAGGCTGCTTTGGTTACTCTTTTGAAAAGAAAAACAATCACGAAAACAATTAAAACAAACATGGAAACAACAAACAAAAAAACAAACCGTACCGCAAACTGGCAACGCTTCAGGAACATCGTATTGTTCCTTACCGGGATGGCAACCGGGTATTCCTTTTGCCACTTATGCAGCCATGCTCACCGCAGTACTGCGGGCAAACCTGTTGCCGCTATTACAGAACGGGCAGCTAAGAACCCTGCTGTACTGCAAAAGGAAGTGGCGGTATCTGAAAAAACAACGGATGCACAAATTGCACTGGCAACGCAGCGCAGTTCAGCACTCAAAGTGCAATTGCAACAAACTGAAACGGCACTAAAAAAAGCGGCTGAAAAAAACTACCGCTTGCAGGTACAGTTGTATCAGGCTTATGAAAAACCACCCGTTATGGAGTTGCCTGAAAATACGAATACCCCAACCATCTACCCGCCGGATAATATCCTTGCCACGCTGGATACACTGGCAGCCCTAACTGCGGAAAAAGACAGCCTGCATAACAGCATTACACAGAACCTGCTGTTACAGCTTGACAATAAAGACAGTGCTTTTGCCGCACAAAGCAGGCACGTTAATTTATTGAGGCAGGATTTTGACATTAGCATTGAAGCACAACTATTGTTAAAAACAGAAAACAGGAAGCTGGAGAAAAAACTGAAAAGGCAAAAAGTGGGCAGCAAACTTAAATCAGCCGGGTTGCTTATCCTCTCCGGGCTTGCCCTCAAAACCATCCTGCACTGAAACCATTTTATCGCCAGGCTGCAAAAGCCCCCTCCACAAAAAATGAACAATAAAAGCATTACCGCTACCAGCACATTACTCGGCTCATTAGCCGCTTATTATTACGCAAAACAGACCGGTAAAGATGCCGTACCCTTTGTAATGATTGGTGGTTTTTTAGGGACACTTATCGGTGAACTGATGAGCAGCAACGGCAACAACAATAACGGCGGTCAAAAACTCTTAAAATAATACACTATGCCAACAGAAATTTTTAATGACGGGGCGTGTATCCGTATTTTATCCAACAACAATACGCTGCTGTTAAGCAAGCTGCAAATCAAAACCATTGATACCATCCGTACCGATACAGTAAGGATAGATATTGGCGAAGGGGCATTGAAAAATATTTATATCCGTGCAGAAGACGTAATCACCCCGGATGGGCTGCTGACCGCTGACAACCTGCGGGACTGGCTCAATACCATCCTGCTGTCCAATACATCGGGAAGTGCAACAGAGGCCAACCAGCAACTTGAAATCGGACAGTTAAATCTTATCCGTTTACTCTTAACAGATATTAAGGCAATGATAGCAGCTTATACCGGCGGCAGAGGTACACCACTGCGCATTGACGAAAGCAATCCCTATGAAATCTACTACGGCTATTCTTCTCCCAACACACCGGGTAATGTTGATTTTTGGGCGATACAAAGAGTTTCAAGACGGGGGGATATTATCAGCTACACATGGGCAGACGGCAATGAACTTTATGACAATATCTGGGATGACAGGCTGACCCTAAATTACCTGCCTCTATAATCCAAAACATTTTATAAATGTCATCAGCACAACCCATTATTGATATACCGGAAATCTCCCTGACGTACAGCAGGGCAGAAAAAAAAGGCTATGGTAATATTGGCCTGCACAAAGGCAATGCCGTGTCCATTATCCGTTCCCTGTTTCCGGCAGGCGGAATAGAATTGCAGGAGCATCTGATTGTGCTGTACCTTAACAACAACAATGATGTGCTGGGTTATTACCGCCATTCCACCGGCAGTATCAACGCTACCTTAATGGATACCCGCATCATTCTTGCAGCAGCCCTCAAATCACTGGCAGTAAGGATTATTATTGCGCACAATCACCCCTCTGGCAATCTTAAACCAAGCCAGGCGGATGAGGTCATTACAAAAGAACTGAAAAATGCCTGCAATGAAATCAAAATAGAATTATTAGACAGCCTGATTATCACTGCAACCGGCTATACCTCACTGGCAGAAAAAGGATTGACCGGGCTTAAAGGTATCCCCGAAAAACCAGCCCTGACCGGTGAGGCAGGCTTTGTAGAAAAAATGGAAACCGACCTGCTGGCATCGGTGAAACATGACAACCCCGCAGTTAAAAAAATCGCTGCGGGGTTTGGTATCAGTTCCGGCAGGCTTATAAAGGAACTGACCGAATTGGCAATTGTAAATGTGGCAAGAAGTTATGCCCGCAACGAAAAAGCAACTGTTCAGGAGCGTTACCTATACATTGTTGAACTGTACAATACACAAATAAACCTCACCTACCGGGACAGTGAAACCTACCTGCTGCAACAATACAGTACCCCAGCCCCGGTTGCCTTTCTGATGGGTATGTTTTGCGGTCTTGATAAATTAACACTTGGCGGCGGCCTTGCTTATGAACCCTCGGCGGGTAACGGGATATTGACCATTGCTGCCAACCCCGCAATGGTGCAGGTGAATGAAATAAGCCCCAGCCGCTATGACAACCTGCTCACACAGGATTTTTATGCCATTACAAAAAAAGATGCAGCCGACCATACAAATTTTATCAGCTTAGAAAATAAGTTTGCCGCCGTGCTGACCAACCCGCCTTTTGGCACACTCGAAAAATCCATCAAGTACAACGGGTATCTTATCCGCCATCTTGACCATATCATGGTACTGTATGCGCTGGAAACAATGGCCGATACTGGCCGTGCCGCTTTCATCATCGGCGGCCACCACAGCTACGACAGCCTCGGCAGGTTATCGCAGGGCAAAAACCGTATCCTGTTTAATTACCTGTACCGGCATTACCAGGTGGAAGATGTACTGCAATTAGACGGCAGGCAGTTGTACACTAGGCAGGGTACAGGTTTTAATGTACGTGTTATCCTTATCAACGGGCGCAAAAAAATACCTGCGGGTAATGCTCCTATGAAAGATGCAGCAAGGGATAAAGTGATAAACAGTTTTGAGCAGTTGTGGCAGCGCATACAGCCGCTGCTCCCTGCCCAAAGCACAAACAACAGCAACATGAACACAGCGGATAAACTGGCTGCATTGAAACAGCAGGCATGGGAATTAAGAAAAAAATTGGGTGAACAGGGATTGGAAGGAGTACGGGTACTAAAACTAACAGAGGAATATACCGATGCACTTTACCTGCGTAAATCCTATACTGCCGAAGGCGTGTTTGTTTATGCGATAACAAAAACTAAAAATGGGGTAACCCATATCCATACAAAAGAGCCTGAAAGAAGTTTATGGAAAAAAATTCCTTCCTCCTTATTAAAAAACAGGCCATTCAGTAAAAGGCCGTTTATTATCGGGCAGCCTGTCAATCAAAATGATATTTTCTGTATCATGGCATTGTTGCAGGAATACCTGCGCTGTTTTGACAGGACGTTGTACAGCATCTATGCCGCTGCCGGAATAGCACTGGATGCAGGGGATTACAACAGGATGATTATGATTGGTATATGGGAGGGTTTTGCCGCACCTGTAAACTGGAAGGAAACAGATTATACAAACCTTTGCCATGCACTCCGCAGTATCGGGCAACATGAAATATCCCAGGCGTTGGAAAAACATTTCAGCTTCGGTATGCGTGGGCATACAAGAAGGTCAGACCCCGGCAATATTGATTGGGAACTCGGTGCAGTGTATCAACCGCAATCAAAAGCAAAAGGATTAGATACCCATGTACCCGACAGCATGGCTGATGAAACCCATGCCGTACTCAAAAGAGTAGAGCAGGAAGTGGGCGGCGACATGGATAATTTTGTAAGGGACAGGCTGCATTACCCCTCTAAAGAAATGCTGTACAAAGCCCTGTCCGCAGAGCAGATTGATGCAGTGGCACTCGCCATCTACAACATCGAAGGGCTGGGGCAATCCCTCATCGTGGGCGATATGACGGGTGTGGGCAAGGGGCGCATTGCGGCAGCACTTGTGCGCTATGGTGCGTTCCGTTCCATCAAACCCATTTTTTTAACCTTACAGGCCAACCTGTTTTCTGATATTTACCGGGACTTAAAAGCCATCGGCAGCGGCCACTTAGTACCGTTTATTTTTAATGCGGCGGATGCAAAAAGTGATATTAAAGATGAAGACGGTACTGTGGTATATACCGCACCCAGCAAGGCAGAACAGAAAGCCATTTTTGACAGCGGGGAACTGCCTGCCTTGTATGATTTTGTACTGGCTACTTACTCGCAGTTTAACTCACCCGAAAGGAGAACCGCAAAACCTGCTTTCCTCCAGCACATTGCACCCGGCAGTATCATGGTACTGGATGAAGCCCATACCGCCAGCGGCACGGGTAATACCGGGCAGTTTATGCAGGGGGTTACAGCAACCGCAGCGGGGGTACTTTTTTTATCGGCCACTTATGCCAAAGAACCGGCCAATATGCCGCTGTATGCCCGCAAAACCTGTATATCAGAGGCAAGTATTTCTAAAGAAGGATTGGTGAGTGCTTTTGCAAAAGGCGGTGTGGCCTTGCAGGAAGTAGTGGCCAGCCTTTTTGTGCAGGAGGGGCAAATGATACGCCGGGAGCGCAGCTACGAAGGGATAGAAGTAAGCTATACCACACTCACCAATAAGGCGTATGAACACAAAACCATTGCCGATAATATTACGTCCATTATGCGGGATATTATCAATTTTCAAAAGGACTATATAAAGCCGGTAATTACCGATATGGATGTTAAAATTGCCAGCAGTGGGCAACAGGCAGTGGAACGCAGCGGCACGGAATCAGCGGGGATAGACAACAGACCCTACTATTCTAAAATATTCCAGGTGATACACCAAATGCTGTTTTCCATTAAGGCAGAAGATGTGGCAACGATTGCAGTGGAACACCTCAAAGCAGGCCGCAAACCGGTGATTGCTTTTAGCAGTACAATGGCTTCTTTTGTGGATGAACTCGTAAAGGAAACCGGCGAAGTGGAAGATAATGGCACACGCATACCCATTGATTTTTCCTATGTGTTAAAAAAAGGATTGGACGGGGTGTTGCGGTATTCCGTTGTGGCGGAAGAAGGTGATGCAGACCATTACGAATTGGCACTTTCTGAACTATCGGTGCAGGGGCAAAATGAATACCAGCGCATTACTGATAAAATAAGCCGTTATACCAGTGGTATCAGTATCTCCCCCATTGACATTATTTTAGAAACCATCCGCAAAGCCGGGTATAAAGCCATAGAAGTTACAGGCCGCAGCCTCACTGTGGACATAGCCGCAGACCGCAAGACCGGTTTGGTAAAGCCCCGCAAACGCATGAGTACCTTTGATGCGTTCCGGTTGTTTAACGACAATGAAATAGATGTGCTGCTCATCAACCAGTCGGGCAGTACCGGTGCATCTGCCCACGCCGTGCCTACGGCAAAAGTACCGGCAGTACAGGTTAAGCAGCGGGTGATGCTGATATTGCAGGCTGAATTAGACATTAACCTGGAGATACAAAAACGTGGCCGTATCAACCGTACCGGGCAGATACTGTTACCGGCTTACCAGTATATCAGTTCGGCCATCCCCGCCGAAATGCGGCTGATGATGATGTTGCAGGAAAAACTCAAATCCCTTGACGCAAACACTTCCAGCAACCAAAAGCAAAGTGAAGCGATGCTCAGTGTGGCCGATTTCCTTAATAAAATCGGCAACGATGTGGTAAAGGAATATTTATTAGACTTCCCCGATGTAAACAAGATGCTGAATGAACCGCTAAAATCTGCCAGCGATGACAACGAAAAGAGCAGCATTAGCCGGGATGATTTTGCACAGTTCGTAACAGGCCGGGTAGCCGTACTGCCCTGTGCCATGCAGCGGGAATTTTATGATGAGGTAACAGACCGGTACAGGGATGCAGTGGATTATTTAAAACAGGTGGATGAATATGACCTTGAAATGGAAACCGTCAATTTACAGACGCATACCAAACACAAACAAATGGTAGTAAAAGGCAAAGGTGGCTATTCTGCTTTTGGCGGCGATACTTTTTTAGAAACTGTTACGGCCAATATGCTGCGCAAACCCATGACGACAGTGGAGATAAAAAACTTTCTGGACAAAGAAGACTCCACTAAAGCATTGATGAACACTGATGTACTGGTGGCTGCAATAGAACAGCAGATTGCCAAAGAGCAGTTAGAAATAAACGGGGATTTTGACCTTGACTTAGCAATATTGCCGACCCGTTCAAAATTAGAAAAACTCAAAGCAGAAAACAAAGGGGAAGAATACTTAGCATATTACGCCGAATTAAAGGATAAGATAGACGAAGAAAGAAAAGCCAGGCTTTTAAAAGTAGCTGATTCCTACAACAGCCGCCTGACTTACCTGAAAAGTATTTTTGCCTATTATTATCCCGGTAAGCAGTTGCATTACCCCATGCGGGACGGGGAAAAAACGGAAGGATTGATACAAGCCATTTTTTTAGGATTCCTGATGACAAAAAACTCCCGTAAGCCCTTTGCACCCTCCTCCATCAAATTACAATTTGCCCTCAACAGCAGCCGCCGCATGATTAGCCTGCCTGCCAGTAAACGTAAGGATGTACTGGCAGTAATGGGGGCAAATGTAATGGATGCACAAATGGATACGGACGACTACCTCGAAGCGTGGGAGGAGGACAGCAAGCGCATAAATGCAGACAGGCAGACCCGCTATATTGTTACCGGCAACCTGTTACAGGGTTTGGATAAATTTGAAGGCAAATTAGTGAGTTATACCCTGCAAAGCGGCGGCACGGCCAAAGGCATCCTCTTACCCGACTACTGGAAACCGACCGAAGAAGATTTTTTTATCAGTGTACCCCTGCACCAGGCCATGAGCATTGTGCGCTCATTGGTGGACACCAAAAGTATAGAAACCACCAGCGGCATCAACATCATCCGGCAGGGCATGGACTTCCGCATTATCGTTTCGGCCAACCGGCAGAAAGCAGGGGATATTTTTACCGACAGTGAACTGCTGCAATTGGTGAAGGGTAACAATTTTGAAAAAATGTCCAACCGCATGGCTGCCACACTGCCGTATGATAATTTAGAGGAAGCCCTGCTGATTTTACAGGACAAGTTCGGGGCTACCCTGCAGGTGAGGAAGGATGAAGTAAATGCCATAGATAACGGGCAATCTGAAAACCATGCCCGCAGACCGATTGAGCCGCCAAAACCCTATGACCCCGGCAATGACATACAGATAAAACTCCGGTTAATAAAAATAAAAGCAAAGGCAGTGGAAGTGGCACTGCAATTAATGGCCGCATAAAATTACCGCATCATGGAAAAAATAACCATCGCAAACTATTACAGTAAAATACAGGGCATTGACTGGAAAACAATGGCAAAGGGTTTTAAAGGCGGCCATGACTTAGTGGAAGGGCTGCACACAGAAGGTACGAAGGATTTTTCTTTGTACCCGCTTATTGACAGTGAAACAAAAGCCACCGTAGATAAGTATTTTGTACAACTGGCGGAATACCTTTTTAAAAAAAAGCAACCACCTGCAACAACGGCTGCTGCAAAACTGTTTGTTCCGGTTGCTGCAAAAAAACAGGTAAAGAAAACCACGCCGCCAGCAAAACCTGTGGCAAAGGCTGCGGTAAAACGGGTAAAACAGGAGGAGGATGATTTTGAAGATGATGAATTGCCTGTTCATTTTTCTGAAAGGCTGCCTGATGAAATACGCTTCATCAAACGATATATCAGCCTGCATGATAAGGTAAAGACCAAAGACGATATTTTACGCTTTATCAATGCGCTGCAAAAGTCTATTTTAGAAAAGCGTATCCGCAAAACTTCGGAGTATGCCCCTGAAATAGAAAAGATACAGAAGGACTTAGTAAAGACCTACAACACCATAAAGAACAGGGGTACATTTGTAATAAGCGAAGCTGCGGTAAAAAAGTACCGGGAAAAGACTGCTGGTGAAAGGGTGTACCTGTCCGTACAATACCTCAATAAGTTCCGCCGCATTATAGGCAAACCGGGTATCAAAAGCAAGGCAGCCAGCCTGCTGTTACTGATAGAAAAAGCGATTGACAGCGGCAGGATAATGAAAAAAGACCCTTATTATAAACAACTACACCAGGCGATGGCTCAGATGCTCCAGTTTGTTAAAGCAAAAAAAACAACCACATTAGAAATAAGCCAGCAGCAGTTGAATGGCTTAGATGGCATACCGGGTATGGGCGGTTTGGATGGGATGGATGAAGTATATACTGACCGGCCACAGATTATGAACAGCCTTGATTTTGTGAACCTCAAATTTGATACCCTCGGCTTTAGCGGTAAGTGGCTGGACTTTATCGGCGACCCTTCCCGCCATTTTACGGCAATGGTGTTCGGTAAACCCAAATTTGGCAAATCATTTTTGTGCATTGATTTTGCCGGATACCTTGCCCGCTATCATGGTAATGTGTTGTATGTGGCCAAAGAGGAAACATTGGATTTAACCTTGCAGGAAAAACTGAAAGACAAAAACGTGGCACACCAAAATCTGACCGTGGCGGCGGAACTGCCTGCCAACCTTGCGCCTTATGATTTTATTTTTTTAGACAGTGTTAGCAAGCTGGGCTTCACACCCCAAGACCTTGACCGCCTCAAAGCCCTCAACCCGGCCAAGTCCTTCGTGTATATCTTCCAAACCACCAAAGACGGCAATTTCCGGGGGGTGAATAGTTACCAGCATGATGTGGACATTGTGATTGAAGTGCCTGAACCCGGCCTCGCTACCCAAATGGGGCGCTTTAACCAGGGCGGCACGATGCAGATTTTTGATTGAGACAGGGGGCGTTAATGCCCCTTTCTTTTTTTTATGCAACTGATTATTTAATCCCGTTTAACCCCGGATGTATATGGAACCAAATTTTTCTGACATACCCGAAGATACCGCACAGGACAATGGCCTGACCCCGGAAAAACTGCGGCAATACCCCGGTTTTGAAAATATGGAGGATGCACAGGCTGTTTTGATTATCAATGATTTAGTGGAACTATCCCGCCTTTTATACCCTTTTAAAGCCGTACCTGAAAAATATATCTAATTGATAATCAACATTTTACGTATATTTACGGTATAAATAACAAAAAAATATTTTTATGGCTTCTGCTACATTAGTTCCCCAATTTGCAAGATGGGGTAAAACCAACCGGAAAGTTTCTGTTAAAACAACTGACAGGGCTTGTGTCATCTATACCCGTGTATCTTCTAAAGAGCAGGCTGAAACAAACCTTTCGCTGGAATACCAGTCAAAAGTGATTGCAGAATATGCCAATAGGGACAATGTACCCATTGTGGCTACATTCGGGGGTACTTTTGAAAGTGCCACTACTGATGGACGTAAGGAGTTTAACAGGATGCTGGATTTTATCAAGGTCAACAAACGCAGGATTACACATATCTACGTGATGACCGTTGACCGTTTCAGCCGTACAGGCGGGCAGGCCATCAAACTGGCCGAAGACATCCGCAAAAAATACGGGGTGGAGATATATGCCGTATTACAGCCCATTGATACCAGCAATACCAGCGGCATATTGCAGCAGAACATCCAGCTATTATTCAGCAAACACGACAATGATACCCGCAGGGAATGTACCATGCGGGGTACAATGACCAAATCGGAAAGCGGTATATACTGCCACAAACCGCCAATGGGTTTTCAAAGTATTTTCACTAACGGACACCGGGAAATTGTAATGACCGAAGAGGCAAAGCTGATTAAAAAGGCTTTTGAGTGGAAAGCAGCCGGTGTGTCCAATGAAACAATCCTTGAAAGACTGGCAGCGTTGGGCCTCAAAATGTACAAACAAAAGTTAAGCATGATATTTTCCAACCCCTTTTATGCGGGTATCGTTGTTCACAAGTCTTTAAACGGCAGGGCGGTGGAAAGCAAGCACCCCCGATTGGTTAGCCGGGAAATATTTATGCAGGTAAACAATGTACGCATGGCAGCAGGGGGCAAATATGGCGTTACCCATACCAACGACTGTGAAAACGTACCGCTTAAAATGTTCATGCTCTGTGCCAAATGCGGCTCACCCTTTACCGGGTACAAGGCCAAAAACAGGGAAAAATTGTACTATTACAAATGCCGTACAAGCGGCTGCGGCTGCAACAAAAATGCGGCTAAAGCCAACGATATGTTTGTAAAGAAACTGGCTGAACTGACCATAGAACCCAAAATGATTGAACCCCTGATGTACCAGTTAAGCTACGATTTTGACAGGCTCAATAAGGATAAAAAAGCACAGCAGTTGGAACTTAATAAAAGGCTGATGGAGGTAGATAAAAAGATTGTTACCATACAGGAAAAATACCTCATATCGGACAATATCGCCCCGGAAGTATATGACAGGTTTATGGATAAATACAATATGGAAAGGGGAGCAATCACCGCTGAAATGGCACAATCTGAAATAAACAGTTCTAACATCTGTAATTACGTAAAATCCGCTTTGGAACTTACCAGCAAACTCACGACTGTATGGACTTCCAGCGATGCGGCGGGTAAAATGGCATTGCAAAAATTAGTGTTTCCTGAAGGTATTGCACTTGATACAAAAAATAACACAGTTCTAACAAATAAAATCAGCCCGGTATTTTTGTGGATTGCAGACAGGACGGGCGTTACAGCCGGAAATGAAAATGGACAAACCACTTTTAAAAGTGATTTGTCCATTCAAGTCGGGACGACAAGATTCGAACTTGCGACCAGACCCCCCAGACGTGTGCCCCGCCTGAGCGGGGCTACGTCCCGGCAATCAAAGCTTTAAACATGTTTCCCCCTTTCCAGCTCTTAATTTGCTTCTCTCTTTTTAAGGCAAGCGTTCTGTTTGCAAATTCTTCTGTAAGGAT